>JBMOGP010000129.1:0-6699 GCA_049318285.1 Hyphomonadaceae bacterium | reverse complement strand
GCGAGATAGCGCGGCGTCCACCGCTTCTGGTCGATGCCTTCCGCTTCGAGGATCTGCTTGATCAGCCGCAGCTGGTCATCCGTATCCAGCACAGTGAAGCCCGACTTCAGCTTCGCCAGCTCCGCATGCCGCCGCAGGATCTGCGCGGAGACGGAGTGGAATGTACCAAACCACCTCAGCCCCTCGCCCTCGTCCCCGATCAGTTTGAGCGTGCGCTCGCGCATCTCCCTCGCGGCCTTGTTCGTGAAGGTGACCACGAGCATCTGGCTCGGCCATGCCTTCCTCTGCGCCAGGATATGCGCCACCCGCGACGTCAACACGCGCGTCTTGCCGGTCCCCGCGCCCGCGAGCACGAGCAGTGGCCCCTCCGTCGCCATCACAGCATCGCGCTGTTCGGGGTTCAGACCCTTCAGGTAGTCGGCATTCGGACTGGCGTGTCCCTGCGGCCGGGCCGCCGCCGCCCGCTGCGAGATCGAGCGTGTATCCTCGTATTCCGGCGCCGCCTCGAACCGCTCCTCTGGAAGAGGAATATCCTCGTCTTCAGGCAGCCGGAAGAACTCCGCCGAACTTTCGGGCAAGGGGGTGTCGTCGTCCGACCCCGGCTCCCTGTCATGGGGCGCCTGGCCGGCCGGCGCGTCGTCCGGGAAGGGGATGTCAGATGGATCGCGTGAATCGCTCATTCCGCGCTGATCTGGCTGGGGTTTTCCCTTTAGGCAAGGCCGGCGCTGTAGCGCGTTGATTTACGGTTTGTTCTCACCCGCCCAGCGATCGCCACGCGACGTAAATGGCGACCAGAATGATCATCCCCGCAAACAGGCTGCGCGCCAGCCTGGCATGACCGGCAAGGCCCTTTGCAGCGAACAGCCCCGCCGCGCCACCGACCGCGCCACCGACCAGGAGCAGGCCAGCGAGGGGCCAGTCGACCTGGCCCGTCAGGGCGTAGTTGAACGAGGTGGCCGCGCCGAACAGCGCGACTGACAGAAGAGATGAGGCGGTGGCGTTCGCCATGGTCATGCCCGTGGCGAGCATCAGGCCCGGCACGATGAGAAAGCCGCCACCAATGCCGAAGAAGCCTGCGGCCAGTCCGGTCAGCAAGCCAAGCGGCGCGAGGCGGGCGACCAGCTTCATACTGATATGGACTTCCCGGTCGCCCTCGCTTGTTGGCTTGCGGAACATGGAAAGCCCGATCGCCGCCATGGCGAAGGCGAAGGCGAGCAGGAGTTGCTGGCCGCTGATCAGCTTGGCGAGGCTGGATCCGGCGAACGAGCCAACGAGGCCCGCAACGGCAAAGACGCTGGCGCATGGCCATTTGATCCGTCCGCTGCGCCAGTGTCCGAGAAGGTTCAAGGCCGCGTTGGCGGCCACCGCCGCACTCGCTGTGCCGACTGCGACGTGCGCATCCGTCACGCCGCCGAGATAGAGCAGAACGGGCGCAGCAAGCACCGATCCGCCACCGCCAAACACGGCGAGGAGAAAGCCGACAACGGCGCCTCCAAGCACGACAGCTATGGCGGGATCGAATGGCATCGGGTTCGGCCTATGCCGTTCTGCGGTTCCAGGGCATAGCCGAGAGCAGTTTCGCCATGCCGCACCAGCCTGTGGAGCCAGCAAAAACGAGGCCTGCACCAATGAAGGCCGACAGCCAGACAAAGGCGGGGTTCAAGGTCATCGCGAGCACGGCCCCGGTCACCACGATACCGCCCGCAGTGATCTGTACCTGACGCATTATGTCGATCGGCGCCTTGCGGTCCGCGTTGGTGGTGAGGCCCGCCTTCTTCCAGCCATCGAGCCCGCCTTCCAGCACATAGGCCGGCGCGCCGACATGGGCGGCCAGGCGAGCGCAGTTGGAATTGGTGCGCATGCCTGTCCGGCAGGTGAAAGCGACAGGCGTCACGCCGCGCAGGACCACATGCCCGGCTTCCAGCCTCGACAAGGGCAGGGAGAGTGCGCCGTCGATATGTTCGCGCACAAACTCGTCGGGCTCGCGGATGTCGATCAGCGTCAGCTCGCCGGCCTTCAGACGGCGCGCCAGCGCTTGCGCGTCAATTGGGGTGAGGGTTTTCATGGTGTGGGTGCTCACTATCTTTTCTTGCGGAGAGGCGTGGGTTTCTCGGGACAGAAGATCGCAGCAAGCGTCTCGATGACTTTGACCGCAGCTGGATCGGCGATCCGGTAGTAGATCGTCTGCGCCTCGCGCCGTGTTTCCACGACGCCAGCTTCGCGCAATACGGCGAGATGCTGCGACAGTGCCGACTGCGACAGGCCGAGTGGTTCCTGCAGAGCGCCGGCGGGAAGTTCGCCAGCGCCGAGCTGGCACAGGATCAGGAGCCGCTTCTCGTTGCCGAGCGTGCGCAACAGCCCTGCCGCCCTGCCGGCGCTGGCTTCGAAGTCCGCGAGCGCGAATGTCTTCAGGTCCATCATGTCGTCTATATAACGCTCCTTGCTAATGTAGCAATAGCTAATATATGAGCTTCGCCGGATAGACGGCCTGGAGCTGAAGATGACTGGTATTGAAGCTTTCTTCGACACTGCAACCTCGACTGCATCTTTCCTCCTGTCGGATCCCGACACGCGCAAAGCGGCGATCATCGACGCGGTGATGGATTTCGATCCGGCCACGGGGAAGCTGTCGACCTCATCCGCGGACAGGATGCTTGCGCGAGCTGAAGCCCTGGGCCTGAAGGTCGTGTGGGCGCTGGAGACGCATGCACACGCCGACCATCTTTCGGCCGCGGACCACATTCGCCGCAGGACTGGCGCCAAGATCGGCATCGGTGCGCGCATCACGCAAGTGCAGACGCAGTTCCGCACGCTTTTCGGCGCGCCTGAGGCAGAAACCGACGCGTCCGTCTTCGATCATCTCTTTGCTGATGGCGAGGTATTCCGAATCGGCAATGTCGAGGCGCGTGTGATGCATACGCCTGGACACACGCCCGCCTGCGTCACCTATATTGTCGGCGACGCGGCCTTCGTCGGCGACACACTGTTCATGCCTGACTATGGAACAGCGCGCGCAGACTTTCCTGGCGGCGACGCTGCAACGCTCTATCGCTCGATCCAGCGCATCCTTGCCCTCCCGCCCGAAACGCGCATCTTTGTCGGGCATGATTATCTCCCCGCCGGCCGCGACAAGCCGGTGTGGCAGACGACAGTCGCCGAGGAGCGCGCTGCCAACATTCACCTCCGCGATGGCGTGACGGAAGAAGATTTCGTGCGCATGCGTACGGCCCGCGACAAGTCGCTGGCGGCGCCGCGCCTGATCCTGCCGTCCCTACAGGTCAACATCCGCGGTGGGGCGTTGCCGAAGCCCGAGCAGGACGGGCGTGTCTATCTGCGAACGCCGGTCGTCCTCACCTGAGGCCCGCGCCGCCTTCCGCAACGGACGTCAAGCAATGACTAAACTACAGGCGCCATGTGGCTGCAGACCGGGCGCCGGCGCGTTTTCCAATGCCTCTTCGCGCGCACGACACTGTCGATGTCACGTAACGCGATAGAGTCTTCTGGTGATTTAGGGGCGATAACGATGGGTCTTTTCTCGTTTCTTTTCGGCGGCAAGAAAAACAAGGCAACGCCTGTAGCCGAGGTGACGTCTCCAACGTGCGGCGAGGTCGAGAAGACTGCGTCGGCATTGTCCGCCGCCCCAGTTGCTTACACCCCCGCATCCGCAACGGGCGGTGTGGAGCAGGCGAAACTCCGCCTCAAGCTGGTCGCTTCGCTGCGCAGTGGCGATCATCCTGCGGCTTATCAGGCGGCCAGGGGTCTTGCAGATATCCAGACACGGGCTGGCCGCAAGATGGTCGCGCGCACCTGGCATAGACAGGCTGAACGCATCAAGACCGAGGGCGGGCTGACTGCATGATGGCGATCAGCAGCCGCGACGCACGACTGCCATTCTGCACCTTCAACGGTTGAGCCCGGTTGACCATTGAGGATTGACGCGCACCCTTGCAGCACCTGGCAGAGGAGCCGACGTGGTCGTCGATGATGCAAGTCGTCGATGATGCAAAGTGTGGAAGGCTGATTGCTGGATGCGAGCACGGCGAATTCGAGCAGCGCCTCAAAGGCGCGCATTGCTGACCGCCAAAGTGCTGTATTGCACGTCGAAGCACCCAGCACGACTGCAGACTTATCTGTGGCAGACGCTCGATGAAGCACCGCGTTTTCCGCGCCTTGAAAAGTTCCTGGATTTCTGGCGGCGGGAGATCGAGGCAGTCATCCACTCGGTCCGTGTCGCTTCCGGTGAGCCGCTGACCTCCGCAGCGTGGCGCAAGGTCGATGGCATCATCCAGCGGCACTGACCTCGGCGAAGCGTGGTTGGCGATGAGCCTAGTTCAGCTTCAGGTTCTTCAGGGCAGCAAACGGATTTGACTCGTCAGACTGCTTGGTCGGGCCGGCAGCGTAATTCTGCGGCGCGGGTTTTCCACCCTTCTCCTTGCCCTGCGATGGGGCCGGCTTGCCGTGTGCGCCCTGCGTTCCCGCAACTTCGCGTTTCATCGACAGCGCAATGCGCTTGCGGTCGAGGTCGATCTCCTTGACGCGCACATTCACAACGTCGCCAGCCTTGATGACCGAATGGGGGTCCTTCACGAACGTGTCGGCGAGTTCCGAGATGTGGACGAGGCCATCCTGGTGCACGCCGATGTCCACGAAGGCGCCGAAGGCCGTGACGTTGGTCACCGTGCCTTCGAGCTTCATGCCGACCTTGAGATCGGAGATCTTCTCGACGCCGTCGGTAAAGGTCGCTGTCCTGAATTCAGGACGCGGATCGCGGCCCGGCTTGATCAGCTCGGCCAGAATATCGGTGACGGTCGGCACGCCGAACTGTTCGTTGGCGAAAGCTTCCGGTTGAAGCATGGAAAGAAAGGACTTGTCGCCAATCAGCGCCTTCAGCGGTCGACCGGATTTCTCGGCGATACGCTCGGCGACCGGATAGGCCTCCGGGTGAACCGCCGACGCATCCAGCGGGTTCTTGCCGTCCATGATACGCAGGAAGCCTGCTGCCTGTTCAAACGCCTTCGGCCCCATGCGCGGAACCTTCTTCAGCTGTGTGCGCGCCTCGAAGCGCCCGTGTTCGTCACGATAGGCCACGATATTCGCGGCGACAGCCGTGTTTAGCCCGGACACGCGGGAGAGCAGGGCGGCGGACGCGGTGTTAACGTCGACGCCGACAGCATTGACGCAATCCTCGACCACGCCATCGAGCGATCGCGCGAGGGCGTTCTGATCAACGTCGTGCTGATACTGACCGACCCCAATGGCCTTGGGTTCAATCTTGACCAGTTCGGCGAGGGGGTCCTGCAGGCGGCGTGCGATTGAAACCGCGCCGCGCAGGCTGACGTCGAGATCCGGGAATTCCCTGGCTGCCAGTTCGGAGGCCGAATAAACCGACGCGCCCGCTTCGGAAACCGTGACGCGCGTGAGCTTCAGCTCGGGCATCTTGGATGACAGTTCAGCGACCAGCCTGTCCGTCTCGCGGCTCGCCGTACCGTTGCCGACGGAGACCAGCTCCACGCCATGCCGCTTGGCAAGCTGCGCCAGCGTGACCAGCGATCCGTTCCAGTCCTTCTTCGGTTCATGCGGATAGATTGTGGCCGTCTCGAGCAGCTTGCCCGTCGCGTCCACGACGGCAACCTTGCAGCCGGTTCGAATTCCGGGGTCGACGCCCATCACCACTTTCGGTCCCGCCGGCGCCGCGAGCAGAAGCGCCTTCATGTTGTGCGAGAACACGCGGATGGCGTCGGCGTCGGAGCGTTCCTTGAGGCGATCGACCAGATCACTGTGCGAAGAGGGTGCGAGGCGCTGCTTCCATGCCTGGCGTGCAGTCTCGGCCAGCCATTTGTCCGACGGACGCCCGCGGTCCTGGATGTTGAAGGCCGACATGATCGATGTGACTGCCGGATGGCGCGCCTTCTCGTCGTGGGGAATATCGAGATCGACCTTGAGCACGCCTTCCTTCTCCCCGCGCAGAAGGGCGAGCGCGCGGTGGGAGGGCATGTTGGCGATGTTCTCGTTGAATTCGAAGTAGTCAGCGAACTTGGCGCCCTCGGCTTCCTTGCCTTTAACAACGCCTGTCGAAAGCTTGCCCGCGCTCCAGACCTTCTCGCGGAGCTGTCCCACCAGCGTTGGCGATTCCGCCATGCGCTCGATCAGGATGCTGCGTGCGCCCTCGAGAGCTGCATCCGAATTCTCCACGCCCTTGTCAGACGAGATGTAGGCGAGCGCCTCCGCCACAGGGTCAAGTCCTGGGTTCGCGAGCAGGCGGTCGGCCAGTGGCTCAAGGCCCGCCTCGCGCGCAACGCTCGCCCTGGTGCGCCGCTTGGGACGGTAGGGGGCGTAGAGGTCCTCAAGTTCAACCTTTGTGGTGGCCGCGCGGATCTGCTTCTCGAGTTCCGGCGTCAGCTTCCCTTGTTCGCCGATCGAGCGGAGCACGACTTCGCGCCGGTCATGAAGGATGGTGAGGTATTCAAGACGCTCGGCCAGCAGGCGCAGCTGTGTGTCATCCAGCCCGCCTGTTCGCTCTTTCCTGTAGCGCGCGATGAAGGGAACCGTTGCGCCTTCGTCAAGCAGCTGGATCGCTGCCGCAACCTGGCCTTCGCCGGCATTCAGTTCCCTTGCGATGATGCGGGCGATTTCGGCGACGACACGGGGATCTTTGCCGGACATGTATCTACCTCATCTCGCAGTTTTTCGGGTCAGTCG
>JBMOGP010000128.1:0-6745 GCA_049318285.1 Hyphomonadaceae bacterium | reverse complement strand
GCGACCGGCCTGAACGCAGGGGAAAGCAACGCGACTGTCAGCGCGATTCGCCCGTCGGCAATCGTGGGGTGAGTCGCGAGGCCAAAGGCTTCCTGGACCTTGCATTCCACCGTGGGGCCGCCGTCACTGGCGTAGTCGATCGGCACGGCGCGACCGACCGGCGCTGCCCAATGCGTCGGCGCCAGCCGGGCAAGATCGCGCGGTAGCGGCCAATCGAGCAGGGTGAGCGCCGCGTCCGCCAGTTGCCCGCCGTTCAGCGTGTCGAGAGCAGCCGCAGACTCAAGCTGCGGACCCAGCCAGTCCTCGAGGCGCTCCAGCACAAGCGCGCCAAATCCGGCTGGCCAGGGCGCGCCGATGGCTCTGCCGAGAAGTTCGACGCGCGCAATCATGCTCTGCAACGCTTCCGCACTGCGGAGCAGGCCGAGGCCCTGTTCCCGGATTGCCTCCAGCAGCGCCGTCCGCACCAACTCGCCCTTCGGCGCAGGCAGGGGCGCTTCTTCCAGAACGACCGCGCCGAGCCGGCGAACCCGTCGCGCGCGAACGCGGCGCGTTTCGGGATCGTAGCGCGCCTCTTCCTTCACATCGATTGCGCCAGACGCCAGCGCGTCTTCCTCCGTGATCCGCGCTGCCAGCGTGATGCGCAGATCGGGTCCCGCACCTGTCATGTCCGCGACCGCAAGCCATCCCTGCGTCGCCAGCGGATCAGCCTCGTCGAGCATCGCGCCGCGCCCGCCAGCCAGCAGGAAACGCCCCGCTGCCTGTCCACGCAAGCGCGCAACCCGTTCCGGGAATCCAAGCGCCAGCACTGCGCCCGGGCTTATCGCCGGCGCGTCCTTGCCGCCGGCGAGGCGCGCCCATCGCGCCGCGAGATCACGCATCGCGCGGGCGCGCTGTCCATTATCTGTCCTGAAGCGGGCAAGGCGCTGGTCGAGATCGGTCGAGCGCCCGCCAAGATCGCGCTCGCTCAGGACCGCTGCAATGTCGGCGGCCAGTCGCGCCTGTCCACGCTCCGCCGCTCGCAGCACCATTAGCGCCAGCCGGGGCGGCAAGGGCAGGTCGCCCAGCCGCTTGCCCAGCATCGTCAGCTCACCCTCCGCTGTCACCGCGTTGCTGGCCGCAAGCAGGCTCCGCGCCGCCCGCCACGGCGCCTCGCGTGGCGGCGTCAGCCAACGCAGGTCATCGGGTGACTTCGCGCCCCAGCGTGCAAGGTCAAGCGCCAGGCCGGTCAGATCGGCATTCTCGATCTCGGGCGAGGGCGAGGCCGCAAAGCCTCGCATCTCCGCCTCGCGCCAGAGCCTGTAGCAGACCCCGGGACCCGTACGTCCAGCGCGGCCGCGCCGCTGATCCGCATTCGCCACCGCCAGCCGCACCGTCTCCAGCCGCGACACGCCAAGCGATGGATCAAAGCGCGGCACACGCGCAAAACCTGCATCGACGACAACGCGCACGCCTTCAATGGTAATGGCGCTCTCCGCGATGTCCGTCGCCACCACGACCTTGCGCGAGCCCTTGGGCGCAGGCGAGATCGCAGCCGTCTGCTCCTGCGGCGAGAGTGCGCCATAGAGTGGGGTGACGATCACATTGTCGGCGACGGGCCCGATGCGATCGACGGTGCGCTGGATTTCGGCCACGCCGGGCAGAAAGGCGAGCACCGAGCCGCCCTCCTCCGAAAGCGCCTTGCGGATCGCCGCCGCCACCTGATCCTCGAGCCGCTGCCTTGGCTCATAACCCAGATACCGCGTCTCCACCGGCCACGCGCGTCCAAGGCTCTCGACAACTGGCGCGTCGAAGAAAGCCTGCGTCAGGCCAGCGGGCAGGGTGGCTGACATCAGCACGATGCGCAGGTCCTCGCGCAGCACCGATTGCGCATCGAGCGCGAACGCCAGTCCTTCGTCAGCGTCCAGCGAGCGCTCGTGAAACTCGTCGAACAACACCGCAGCAATTCCATCCAGCCCCGGGTCTGACAGGATCATCCGGCTGAACACCCCTTCGGTGACGACCTCCAGCCGTGTCGCCTGCGACGTCCGCACGTCGAGGCGCGAGCGCAGGCCAATCGTCTGCCCGACCTTCTCCCCGATCGTCGCAGCCATCCGCTCCGCCGCAGCACGCGCGGCGATCCGGCGTGGCTCAACGAGGATAATCCGGCGTCCTGCGATCCACGCCTCGTCCAGCAGCGTCAGCGGCACGCGTGTCGTCTTGCCAGCGCCCGGGGGCGCCGAGATCACGAGGCGCGTCCGCTCCCGCAGTTCGGAAACGATCTGCGGGATCACATCCTCGATCGGCAGGCCGGACGGGGTAGACATCGTGGTCGGCGTATCAGCCAAAGGCCCGATGGTCGACCAGCACCTTGGCGCCGATCACGATCAGGATCATTCCGCCAACAATCTCCGCCTGCGGTCCCAGGGCTTTCGCGCCGCCACGTCCGATCAGGACGCCAGCAGCCGAGAGAATGAAGGTGACGAGGCCGATCACGGCGATGCTGATCAGGACCGGTGTGCCCAGCGTCGGGAGCGTGATCCCGGCGGCGGCGGCGTCGATGCTCACGGCAATCGAGAGCGTGACCAGCGTCCAGCCGCTCGCCAGCTTCTCCTTACCCGGGTCACTCTCCTCGCCGGGCGGGTCCTTCGTCAGACCTTCGTGGATCATCTTGCCACCCACCAGCGCGAGCAGGCCGAACGCGATCCAGTGATCGACGCTTTCGATCAAGCCGGCGAACACCAAGCTTAGTGACCATCCAATCAGCGGTGCAATGGCCTGCGCCACGCCGAAGGCCGCTCCCACAAGAAGCGCGCTGCGCCAGGGATTGCCGCGCGCGACTGCGCCCTGACCCAGTGCAACGGCAAAGGCATCTGCCGCCAGTCCCAGCGCCAGAAGAACAAGTGACACGTTCATGCGGACGTCCGCTCCAGCGCGGCGACCATTTCGATGTGGGGCGACCAGAGAAACTGGTCCACCGGCGTTATGCGGTTCACGCGCCAGCCTGCAGAGGTCAGCAGCTTGAGATCGCGCGCGAAGGTCGTCGCGCTGCACGAAACCATGGCGATGCGTCTGAGGCTGGAAGTCGCAAGCTCGCGCGTCTGCGCCTCCGCGCCAGCGCGCGGCGGGTCGATCACGGCAGCGTCGAAGCGTTTGAGGTCCTTCCAGTCCAGCGGATTGCGGAAAAGGTCACGTACCTCCGTTGTCACGGGCTTGAGGCCGGATGTCTTCCTGGCTGCCCGCCCCAGCGCCCGGATACCGGCTTCCTCGCCCTCAACAGCATGGACGCTGGAGGCGGCGGCGAGGGGCAGGGTGAATGTACCGGCGCCCGCAAACAGGTCAACAATGCGCTCAGCGCCCCCGATCGCCTCCTTCACAAGCCCCAGCATCGCAGTTTCCGACGGCCTGCATGCCTGCAAAAAGCCGCCCGGCGGCGGCGTCACATCGGCTTCGCCAAACCGCAGGACGGGAGCGACGCGTTCCATCTCGACCACGCCATTGATCGACAGGCGCGCCAGCCCGCGCGTTTCCGCCTCCTTAGCTGCTGATGCACGTGCATCAGCGGACATTCCCTTCGGCGCGCCTGTCAGAGCGACATCGAAGCCGGTCTCCGTTTCTGTCGCTGTTATCGTCAGTGCGTCCTGCCGGGGCGCAGCGATCCCCGCGAGAGGGGCAAGATGCGCAAGCAAAGCGACCAGCCCGGGCGTGAGTATCGCACAGTCGCGGATGCCCACGATGTGATGGCTTCGTTTGCCGTGAAATCCGACGACGATCTCGTTGTTGCGCCGGTGGGCCGCGAACACGGCGCGGCGCCGCGTGCCCGGCGGAACCTGAACCACGTCGTCGACCGCTGCGCTGATCCCCTGAAAGGACAGCGCTGTGACAACGAGGTCTCGCTTCAGCTTGACGTAGAGATCGGCCGGCAGGTGCTGCAGCGAACATCCCCCGCATTCACCATAGTGGCTGCATCGCGCTGGCTGGCGCGCCGGGTCGGGTGCAATGATCGACAGGAGCCGGGCCCGGTCGCCCGCGATGTCCGCCTCGACAGTTTCGCCCGGCAGCGCCAGCGGCACGAAGACCTGCTGGCCTTCGTGCTCGGCGACGCCGTCGCCCTGCGCGCCAAGGCGCAGGATGGTCAGTGTCGTGGGCGGCGGGTTCATCGCGGCGCTTCAAGCAGTTTCCGCACGCATTGGCCAGTCTCGCCCAGCAGGGGAATCGCGGCATCGCGGCAGGAACTATTGTCTTGAGGGCGCCAGCCTGCCGCGACATGGTGCCGGCCATGCTGACGCCCACATCATGCTGACACCGGACGAGTTGCAGATCCTGTCCACCAGCCTCGGCGTCGCCGGGCGCGCCGTGCTATTCTCGCTGCCGGTCGCCATCGCGTTTGCATGGGCGTTGTCGCACCCGCGTTTTCCGGGCAAGCCGGTTGTCGACACGATCGCTCACCTGCCGCTGGTCCTGCCGCCTGTGCTCGTAGGCTATCTCCTGCTGCTGGCTCTCGGGGCAAAGAGCCCCGTGGGCGCCTGGCTGAAGTCTTCGTTCGGGGTCCAGCTCGCATTCACCGCCGAAGGCGCAGCGGTTGCCACCGCCGTCATGGCCTTCCCGCTGATGGTGCGGGCAATCCGGCTGTCATTCGAAGCAACCGACCCGGGCTTGTTCGAGGCGGCCTCCGTCCTGCGCGCCGGGCCGTGGGATCGCTTCTGGTCGCTGACACTGCCGCTCGCCTGGCCCGGCGTTCTGGCCGGCGCCGTCACAGCCTTCGCCGCGGGTCTTGGCGAATTCGGCGCCGTCATCACCTTTGCATCGAACGTCGAAGGCGAGACGCAGACACTGCCACTCGCCATCAACGCCGCGCTCAACACGCCCGGCCGCGACGACGTCGCCTTCCGTCTCGCTCTTATCTCGCTCGCCGCCGCTGTCACCGGCCTCGTGCTCGCCGAGATGTTGCAGCGCTGGGCGCGCCGGAGGCTCGAGGCGTGACGCTGAAGCTGCGCGAGGTTGTCGTCCACAGGGGCGCGTTCCGGCTCGCTGCCGATCTGGAGGTGGCGGCCGATGGCGTGACTGTGGTCTTCGGCCCGTCCGGTTCGGGCAAATCGAGCCTGCTCGCCACGATTGCCGGCCTGTCCCGTCTCGAAGCCGGGAGTATCAGCCTGCACGATCGCGTGCTCGAGGACACGCGTAAAGCTGTGCGTGTGCCCGCCCACGGGCGCGGCATAGGCCTCGTCTTCCAGGACGCGCGCCTGTTTCCGCACCTCACCGTGCGCGGCAATCTCGAGTACGCAGAACATCGCCGTCCCGCTGCCCGCAACGCACCCATCGTCATCGAGATCGCGCGCCGCCTCGAATTTGAGGACCTGCTCGACCGGCCCGTCCGCAATCTGTCAGGCGGAGAACGCGGCCGCGTCGCGCTTGCCCGCGCCATTGTCTCTGCGCCCGAGCTTCTGCTGCTCGATGAACCATTCGCCGCCCTCGATGGCCGGCGCCGCCGCGATTTCCTGGCGCTCCTGCGCGAGCTGTCGAACGAGCAGAGCCTGCCGATGGTGGTGGTCACCCACAACATTGATGACGCAGCCGAGTTGGCGAACGACGTTATCGCCATGCGAGACGGCCGTATAATTGCCTGTGGCGCCGCGGCCGACATCATGTCGCGATCCGAGTTTGCGGGCCTGCTCGACCGTCGGGATCTCGGCGCCCGCGTGCCGGCTGACGCGGTTTCCGGCGGTGCGGTCGAGGGCGTGTGGGTAAGGGCGGACAGCGTACTGCTTGCCTCGGAGCGACCGCGAGGAATTTCGGCCCGGCACGTCTGGGAGGGAAGGGTCGACGCGATCGCCCGCGAGGACGCGCGGGGCGTGCTGGTTTCACTTGCGACGGAAGCTGGCTATATTCTGTCGCGTATAACGCCAGAGGCGCTCGCCGATCTCCAGCTGGAGCAGGGCAAACAGGCCTGGGCGGTGGTGAAGGCGCACGCTATTTAGGGTCCGCATCATGAAATCCGCGCTCGCGGCGCTGGCCGCCACGCTCCTGCTAGCGGCCTGCAGCGACCCCGCCCCGAAATCCGCCGCTGATCAGGCTTCCCCGATCGTGTTTGCTGCTGCGAGCCTGACCGATGTCCTTCAGGCCGTGGGCGACCTCTACGCTGCCGAGGGTCATCCCAAACCACGCTTCAGTTTTGCAGGGAGTTCAGCCCTGGTGAAACAGCTGGAGCAGGGAGCGGAGGCGGATGTCTTCATCTCGGCGGACGAAGCCTGGATGGATTATGTGGCTGAGAAATCGCTGATTGACCCCGCCACACGGGTCACACTCCTCACCAATGACCTCGTCCTGGTGGCTCCCGCGGGAGCGCCGATCAAGCTTGAACTCGCCAAAGGCATGGACCTTGCCGGCGCGCTCAGGGGCGGCAAGCTTGCGCTGGCGGACCCCGATTCCGTCCCAGCAGGGAAGTACGCGCGTGAAGCGCTGATGCATCTCGGGGCGTGGAACGCGGTCGCTCCCGGCGTCGCCCGCGCCGACAACGTCCGCAGTTCATTGCGATTCGTCGAGACGGGGGATGCAGCTGCAGGGATCGTGTATGCGACCGACGCAGCCGCGGCTGGGAGTGCGGTGCAGGTCGTGGGCGTCTTCCCGCCGGAATCGCACACGCCGATCACCTATCCTGCCGCTTTGCTGGCAGGGAAAAGTGACGGTCCTGGCGCAGCGTTCCTCGCCTTCCTTGCTTCAGATGTCGCGCGAAAGGCGTTCGCGGATGCCGGCTTTGGCCTTGCGCGCT
>JBMOGP010000127.1:0-6774 GCA_049318285.1 Hyphomonadaceae bacterium | reverse complement strand
GCATTCGCCACATAGACGATCGAGCGGGTCAGCGCCTCGCTGCCCTTGCCCGCCCAGGTCGTGATCAGCGTCGCCGCCGTCTCCACCCCGTCGCGCGCGCGCAGGATGACTTCGGCGCGCTGGCTCGACTGGCCGCGTACCTCACGCTTCACCAGCTTGAGGCCTTCGGGCCGCATGATGTCCTCAAGCCGCAGGGCATGCTCGCCATCGGACAATCCCAGCATCCGGCGGAGCGTCTGGTTGATGTATACGATGCGGTTGTCGCGCCGCGCCGAGAAGAAGCCCACAGGCGCATCTTCCACATAGAGCGCACGCGCATCCACGGATCCGCCCGCGGCCATTGCAGCACTCGCCTCGATCTTGCGCAGCCGCCACAGCGCACGCGTCTTGCCCAGCGGCGCAACGCTGGCCTCGAACTGCGTCGGCGTCAGAGTTTCGCCGAACAGCAGCGCCGGCAGAAGCTCCGTACGCGCCACCCCCGTCTTTGCGGCCTTCGACAGGCGATAGATCGGTGCAGCCATGCCAGGGTTGGACGAAAACAGGCGATCGACCGAGGGAGCATGCGCGCTGTCACCGACTTCGTGAGCCAGCTGCGCCAGTTCCTGATAGGCCTGGTTGGCGGCGACGCTTGCCCCGCCCCTGTCGGAGATCAGTGCAGGTTCGTTCAGCGCTTCCAGCCAGACATGGCGCCTGGTCGATTGCGCCGCCGCCTCGGCCGCGCCACGCTCGGGGAACACGCCCAGCTTGCGGCCCGCGCCACGCACGGCCCAGAGCGCGAGCACCAGCGCCATGGCCGCCAGCGCGATGACCAGCACCGCGCCGGAAGGCCCGACCGCGTTCTGCCACGTCAACGCCATGCCCGCGGCCGCGCCCGCAATGACCAGGGCTGACCAGAAGCCAAGCTGGATCCAGTCGAAACCCTTGGCTGGCGCCGGCGCTGGGGTTTCTATGGTTTCGTAAGCGAGCGGTTCGTTCGCATCAGCCATGGGCGGAATTCCGTTTCTCGGTCGGGCAGTCGGGGTCTGATCGGAGGCCTTGGGGTTAAGGAGACCCGGGCAGGTTAACGATTTGAGTCTGCAGATGAATCTGACGTATTGGCCACCTTGCGGCTACCGGAAAATCGCGAGTCAAAACAAGGCTGCGGCGAGCTGCGGGGATGGCGATCATCCGCGCTTCATCCCCTTGCCGGTATTCATGACGAAGCCGATCACCTTGGCCACCGCCTCGAAATGCTCGCGCGGGACGGTTTCCTCGATCTCGACTGTCGCAAACAGGGCGCGGGCAAGCGCCACGTTCTCGACGATCGGGACGCCGTGTTCCTTTGCCTTCTCGCGGATGCGCAGCGCCACCTCGTCGACGCCCTTGGCCATGCAGACCGGCGCCGCATCGACCGCGGGATCATAGCGCAGCGCGACCGAATAGTGCGTCGGATTGGTGATGACCACAGTCGACTTCTGCACGTTCTGCATCATGCGCTTGCGCGATCGCTCAAGGCGGATCTGGCGCAGGCGCGCACGGATTTGCGGGTCGCCCTCCTGCTGCTTGACCTCGTCGCGGACATCCTGGCGCGACATCCGCATGCGCTTCATGAAGGTGAAGCGCTGGAAGAGGTAGTCGATTGCCGCAATGACGCCGATGACCACGATCGCCGCCAGCAGCAACCGCCCAGCGATCACTTGCGTCATGATCAACAGGCCCTCGGGATCCAGCCTGCCTGACTCCGATATGGCCCTCGCTTCCGGCCAGACCGCGTAGATCATCGCCGCTGTAATCGCCGCCATCTTGAGGAATGACTTCAGCAGGTTCATCCAGCCCTGCATGCCGAACATGCGCTGGAGCCCCTTGATCGGCGACAGCTTGGAAAGCTCCGGCTTCATCTTCTCGCCCGTCCAGAGCGGACGGTGCTGGATCACATGGCCAAGCAGGCTTGCGACTGTGATCACGGCGAAGATTATGCCCAACGGCAAGGCCAGCGACATCAACAGCGCGCCCATCAGCTGCTGCGCCCCGCCATCGGTCAGCTTGAAGGCGTGCGGGTGATCCATGATCCGCACGAGCGGATCTGCGATCATGCCTGCCAGAGGACCGGCAGCCGCCATGATTGCAGCTGTCGCCAGAAACAGGAACCAGATCGGGACATCGAGGCTCTTGACGACGTCGCCTTTCTTGCGTGCTTCCTCAAGACGCTTCTGTGTCGGCTCTTCTGTCTTCTGGCTGTCATCCTGCTCTTCGGCCATGGCGCGTCCCTATCGCACCGTGAAGACGCGCATCTGCGTCTCCATTGCCTCGAGCCACATCATCAGCCCGCCGCCAAGGCCCAGTGCGATAACGGCGAGGCCGAGGATGATCGACAGCGGCACGGTGGTCATGAAGACCTGCACCTGCGGGATGAGACGCGAGATGAGACCCAGCGCGATGTTGAAGATCAGGGAGAAGATCAGCACCGGTGCAGCGATCTGTATGCCCAGGCGGAAGGAGTTAGATACCGCATCAATCATGAAGGTCGAGGCATCCCCGATCGGCGGGAAGGCTCCGGGCGGAAAGATCAGGTAGCTGTCGGCTGCAGCCTCCAGCATGACACGATGCAGGCCCGCTGACATGATCAGCAGCAAGCCCATCAGCGAGAAGAAGCCGGAGAAGATCGCCGCAGACTGGCTTGCGATGGGATCGATCTGCTGCGCAAACCCCAGACCCGAGGCGAGGCCAACCGTCGCGCCGGCCACCTGGAGTGCGCTCATCATCAGGCGCGCGCCAAGGCCAAGGATCAGCCCGATGACGACCTCGAAGATGATCAGCGGCATCGCCATGATGATGTCCGCCGGCGGCTGCGGCGTACGCCCGGCCAGCGCAGGCGCCAGCGTCGCCGTCACCAGCAGCGCCATCCCCAGCCGCATCATCGGCGGCATGACCTGCTCGCCCCACACCGGGGCCACCATCAGCACGGCGCCCAGCCGTGCAAACAGCAGAGCCCCGATCCAGGCGTATTGGGTCAGCCAGTCCAACGTGTCCCGGCTCCCCTAGAATTCGGCGATGCGGGTGAAGATCTGGTCAGAGAAGTTGGCCAGCAAGCCGCCCATCAGCGGCAGGAAGATCAGCAGGGCCGCAAAGATCGCGATGATCTTGGGCACGAAGACCAGGGTCATCTCCTGGATCTGTGTCAGCGCCTGGAAGAAAGCGATCACCAGGCCCACGACAAGACCGGCGATCATTGCCGGAGCGCACATCCAGACAGTGGTCCAGAGGGCGTCACGGCCAAAGTCCAGAACTTCAAGACCATCCATGCCTGATCTCCAACGCAGTTTATGGTTTGCGGCCGTTAACTCTCGCAAAGAAGTGGTTAAGAAAGGGTAGGCAAAACCTGCCGCCCGGGCCCGCAGACAGCCAATTCCCGGGACTTTTGGGGGCTGCATCGCATTAACCGCCCCGCCCGGCCCAAACAAAAAGCCCGGGCGCGGGGCCCGGGCTTTCGTCGATCTGGGGTTTCGACCGATCAGCCGCTGAACGGCACGCCGACGAAATACTTCGTGCCCTGACGCTCAAGCTGCAGCAGCACGGCCTGACCATTGGCCTTCTTGGCGTCGTCCACGGCCTTCCTCGCGGCCTCCGGCGAGGCGGGCTGGGTCTGGTTAACCTTCACCAGCTTGTCGCCGGTGCGGATGCCTGCCTCTGCTGCCGGGGAGTTCACCTTCACAGCCGTCACGACCACGTCCGATCCGTTGACGCCCAGTGTGAGGCCAAGGTCCGCCATTTCCATCACGCTGCCGCGCGAAGGGCCCGGCGCGGCGCTCGCCAGCTGGGGCCGCTGTGCCTCGTCCTTGAGCGCCTCAATGTTCACCTTCAGCGTCTGATTGCGGCCATCCCTGATGATCCGCATGTCACGCATCGTGCCCGCCTTGGTGTCGGCCACCGCGCGGGTCAGATCCTGCACGCTGGCGATCGGACGATCGCCGAATGACAGGATCACGTCGCCTTCGCGCACGCCGGCCTTGGACGCAGGGCTGTCATCCGTTACGGCGTTAACCATGGCGCCCTTCGCATCGGCCAGCCTGAGGCTGGAGGCGATCTCCGGCGTCACTGGCGCAATCGCCACGCCGAGCCAGCCACGCTGCACCGAACCGTTCTGCACGATCTGCTGAACGATGCCCCTGGCCTGGTCTGACGGGATGGCAAAGCCGATGCCGACGTTTCCACCGCTCGGCGAGAAGATCTGCGAGTTCACGCCGATGACTGCGCCCGTGTGATCGAGCAGCGGGCCGCCGGAATTGCCCCGGTTGATGGGGGCGTCTACCTGGATGAAATCATCGTACTGGCCATTCAGGTTACGCCCACGCGCCGAGACGATGCCCGCCGTGACCGTGTTGGAAAGCCCGAACGGCGCGCCGACGGCGAACACGCTGTCGCCCGGACGCGCAACCCCGCTATCGCCCCATGGCAGGGCGCGCGGAAGGTCCTTGCCGTTTGAGATCTTGAGCACGGCAAGATCAGTCTTGGGATCGGTGCCGACCAGTTCGGCGTCGAACCGGCGGCCATCGCTCAGCAGGACAGTCATCCTGGTCGCATCTTCAACGACGTGATTGTTGGTGACGACATAGCCGCCATCGACAAAGAAGCCTGAACCGGAACCCCGCTGGTCAGGCATCTCGCCCTGTGGCGCGCCAGGGGCGCCCGGGGCGCCCTGGAAGAAATCCTCGAAAGGTGTTCCCTCAAAAGGGTTGGGGCCGAGCTGCCGCATGGTCTGGGCCCTGGCCTGGCTGCGCACCTCGATCTGCACGACGGAGGGCGATGCCGCCTCCACCAGATCGGCAAGGTTCGGCAAGACGCCCCACCGGGCCTGTTGCGACATGGCCGGCAGCGCCAGCTGAGCCGCCGCTGGAGCCGCGAGGACCGCTCCACTCTGCGAAAACAGCGCGAAGGAGGGCGCCGCCAGCGCGAGGGCCCCGAGGCTCACGCCCGCAACCAGTCCACCAACCGCGCCGACAACAACACCGCGATTCATACGCTATCTCCGTCAAAGCCCGATCTGACCGGGCAAAATTCGTCAGTGCCCCGAAAACGAGCCCACTCAGAACCAGTTCGGGCCCGGTTGCGCGTTTTCAAGCGGGGTGCGGCGACATCGGCGGTCACGACCGCTGAACGTCTGCAGCGCCCCGGAATTTGCAGCGTTCCCCCGCAATCTGGACCTTTTTTTGGCAGGAATCGCCGCTTGCCGGTGAATGGCGATTACGCCGCACGCTCATCCGGCCAGGCGATGGCCGGCGCATTGTCGAACAGGCTCGGCGGCACATACTCCTCACGAAACCACGGGTTCTTCCGGCGGTCGAACATCAGCCGCATCCAGCTCACGACGTTGCGCACGCGCGGCGCCCGCCGCGCGCTCTCATGAAAGCCCAGCCAGACCTTGACCGAAGCAAGCGGCGGAATGGGCAGCGCAACCAGACGCGCATCCAGCCGCGCCGCATAGCTCGGCATAACCGCTATTCCAGCGCCGGAAGCTGTCGCCTGAAGCAGAGAAGCGCTGCAATCGGTCAACAATGCCGGTTCCACGAGCGCCGCGATCTGGGCGGTCTTGTCCTTCCAGCCCGGATTCTCGCTGTAGAGCGTATGATTCAGGACACGGTGAGCGCCAATATCGAGCGGACCGGTCGGTACGCCATACGTCGCGATGTAGTCGCGCGAGGCGAACGCGCAGTAGTGCAGCGTCGCGATTGGAAACGAAACGACGTCGCCCTGAACCGGCTGATCGAACCCGATCACGACATCCGCATAGCCCTGGCCCTGTTTCGGCAGGTAGCGATCCGACGTCATGGTCAGCCGAACACCGGGGTTCTCGGAAAGGAAAGAGGAAACATTCGGCGCAATGCAGAAGGCAAGAACGCCGTCATTCGCCCAGATCTTCACTTCACCCTGTGTCTTCGTCTCAAGACCACGCAGCGTGTTCTCCAGAGACTGACTTGCGCGCATCATGGTCGTCACATGATCGAGCGCTTCTGCGCCTGCCTCTGTCAGCTGAATGCCTGTCGGCGACCTCTCGAGCAGACGCGCGCCAAGCCGTTGTTCAAGTTGTCCAAGGCGTTTCGAAATTGCCGATTGCGTGACCCCCATGACCTCCGCGGCGGCGTTCATCGAGCCCGCCGTCGCGACCGCGTAGAATGTTCGAAGGTCCGACCAATCGACCAGCTCGCGGATAGGACGTTCGTTGAGGTCCTTGCCCGTCATACCCGCTCTGCCTGAAACGCAATGGCGCAACGCTCCAGTGTGTGTTGAATGGTTAGCAAGTGATTAACGGCCTGAACGGTCGGGGAGCGAGGGGGGGTGATGGGGGACAACGCGACATCGCTTTTGCATTCGCTGGGCGGCGAACGTTTGCATACACAGTACATGCGCGGCGCATCCGAAGCGATGATGGCCGCGGTACGGCTCGAGCATGCGGCGAGCAACAAGGATTTTGCCGAAGTACACGCCCTCGCAACGCAGGAACTTGGACCGGGCCTCGCCTCGCTTGACGAGATCAAGCGCGTCGATGCGCTGACCGGCGCATCGATCTGGGTGATCCGCCGCCGTGGCGAAATCACCGGCTTCCTCGCGCCTCTGGCGCTGACGGCAGCAGGCGTCGCAGCCCTCGTCGACAACACGTTCGACGCGGCAAACATCGACCAGAAATGGGTCGCCCGCATGGGTGAGCCGCTCGCAGGCTTCTACTGCTGGTGCTACGCCGGAACGGATCAGGTCAGCCGCGGCGCGCTGGTGCTCGGCCTGCGCTCGCTGATCGACCAC
>JBMOGP010000126.1:0-6777 GCA_049318285.1 Hyphomonadaceae bacterium | reverse complement strand
CAATGATCTTCTCGCGCAGCAGCGCCGCCCCGCCGCCCTTGATCAGATTGAGGTCGGGGTCGAACTCGTCCGCGCCATCGATCGTCAGGTCGATACGCTCCAGCTCATCCGGCGACACGATCGGCACGCCCAGCGCCCGCGCCAGCTTGTCCGTCGCCTCCGACGTCGGCGTGCCCACCACCTTCAGTCCCTGCGCCACCCGCTCGGCCAGCAGCCGCACAAAGATCGCCGCCGTCGATCCCGTGCCAAGGCCCAGCACCATGTCGGGCTGCACCAGATCAAGTGCAGCCTGCGCTGCGTTCCGTTTCGCTATTTCCGACACGGCTCAGGTCTTCTTGCCGGCATCGCCCGCCGCGGCGCGTGCGCCTGCGCCCATCAGCTGCATGAAGCTGTCGGTCGCCTGGCCGCCCATCGAGTACCACTGCTTGAGATAGAATTCGGGGCTCACCAGCTCGACATTCTGCTCGATCCGCTGCTTGACCGACGCCACTCGTTGATCGGGCTGACATCCGGCAGGCCCAGAAACGCACGCGCTTCCTCCGGCGTGCATTCGACCGTGATGTTCATCTTCATCGCGTCACTCCTTGGCCCACAGGCACCAGACCTCATTCCCCTAGCTTTGAAAACCTTGCGCCGCCCTAACGGACAGCTTGTGGGCTGCAGCCTTTTTACCCGGGTGAAATTGACGGACACATTCTACCCGGGTAATAACCACCGCTCCACGGAGCCGCCGATGACCCTCCCTCCCACCGCAATCGCCTTCGAAGGCGGTCACAAGATCGCCGAGGGCCCGCTCGCCGATGTCGCCGTCGCGATGCGCGGGCGCGCCGGCAAGGCGACACACGAAGCCATTCTCGTCTTCGCCTACGATACCGGCAAAAGCCTACAGATCGATCTCAGCGGCTCGGAAAAGGATTTGCGGGCAAGGCTTGCCGCCAACCTCCCTGCCGAAGCGTCAGACGACACCGTCAGCGCTGCGTCACGCGGCCCCGGACGGCCCCGGCTGGGCGTTATCGCGCGCGAAGTCACGCTGCTGCCGCGCCACTGGGACTGGCTCAACGCACAGCCCGGCGGCGCATCCGTCGCCCTGCGCAAGCTCGTCGAGGAGGCTCGCAAGGCGCGTGGCGATACCGACACTGTCCGGTCGCGGCAGGAAGCTGCCTATCGCTTCATGTCCGCCATCGCCGGCGACTGGCCGAACTACGAGGAAGCAAACCGCGCCCTGTTCGCAAGCGACGCTGATCGCTTCCGCCAGCTCACCGCCAGCTGGCCAGCCGATGTCCGCGACCACGCGCGCCGCCTTGCATTCGGCCCGCCACACGCTTGACCGCACCTGACCCGCGGGCGCATTCCTCGCGCTGAAGCGGAGATCAGTCATGGCCGGCAAACGCGGTGGCGGACAGACAGCCTTGATCACCGGCGCCTCCGCCGGCATCGGTGTCGATCTCGCCGCGTGCTTCGCGAAGGACGGCTACGATCTCATCATCACAGCGCGCACAGAGGCCGCCTTGCGCGACGTTGCTGACCGCATCTCCAAAGCGCACGGTGTAAAAGTCACGCCCATTCCCTGCGACCTCGGCGCGCCCGGCGGCGGCGCGCGGCTCGCGGCCGACATTGCCCAGCGCGGCCTCGCCGTCGATGTGCTCGTCAACAATGCCGGCTTTGGCTTCACCGGACCATTCGCCGAGGCGCCGATCGACCAGCATCTTGGCATGATCGACCTCAACGTCCGTGCGCTCACCGAGCTCACGCACATCTACTGGACGTCGATGCTCACGAAAAAGCGCGGCGGTATCCTAAATGTGGCCTCCACCGCCGCCTTCCAGCCAGGCCCGCTGATGTCGGTGTACTATGCCTCGAAGGCCTTCGTGCTCTCCTTCACCGAAGCGCTCTGGGAAGAAGCGCGTGGCACGGGAGTTCACGTCAGCGCTTTGTGCCCCGGCCCCACCGTCTCCAGCTTCCACGGCCGCGCCGGCACCGACAAGACCCGCCTGTTCGGCGCCGCCAGACCCATGGCCTCAATGCCCGTCGCGCAGAGGGGCTATGACGGCTTCCGCAACAACAAGCGCGTCGTCGTCACCGGCACCCTCAACAAGACCCTCATTGGCGCGACGCGCATCGCACCGCGCGGCCTGCTGCTGCGCACCGTGCGTCACCTGCAGGGACCGGCATAAGCGCATGACGACACCGTCAGCCCGCACGATCGCAATGGCCGCAAGCCATGCATCTTCCACGCCCGGGAGAATTGTCGCTTGAGCGCCTCGACAGGCGCAGGCCCCGTCATCCCCCGCAAATCCCGCCCGCGCGCATATGCTGGCGTCGCGTTACGGCTTGAACGCGTGCATATCCTTCGGGAAGCCCCCAGCTCGACAACAACGCGATCATCATCGCCTGCGTCGTGAACCACGCAACAATGCTTCCGCTGCTTACCGGGCCAGGCGCGCCGCTTGATCTGATCGGGGCAGCCAATCCGCCAGATGATCAGCGCGGATCGATCTCGCGCTCAGCGGTGGCGGAAATCACCGGCATTCCTCGCGAGACCGTGCGCGGGAAGATCAACAACCTGATCGAAATCGACGTTCTGGTGGAAGCCGCGCCAGGCCACATCGGTCCAATCGCCGATCTCGCCGACCCCCTCTGGCAGAAGGTGGCTGACGATGGCTTGGCAGCGGTCAAGCGCTTTAACAGGCAGCTCGCACGACTTGGCTCCGAAATTGCCTGCGATGACGAAGGATGGGCGCAGACCAGATAGCTGGACACGCGCCGCCTTTCACCCCTCCCGCTCTGGCCTCGCCACGCAACCGTGCTAGGGATGCCCCATAGAAACGATCCCACAGATGACCAATTGAGAGAAACCAGCATGGCGCTCGAGAACATCCAGCTTCGCTCGCAGGTCAGCAAATCCGGCGAACTCAAACTCTCGCTGGTGAAGCTCCCCGTCGCTGACCCGGCCCCGGACGAAATCGTGGTCCGCATCGAAGGCACGCCGATCAACCCGTCCGACCTCGGCCTGCTCATCGGTCCCGCCGACGTCTCCACGCTCCAGGTCTCCGGCTCGAAGGAGCTGCCCGTCGTCACGGCCGCCGTGCCGGATCAGGCCCTGCGCATGGTCGCCGCCCGGCTCGACCAGGACCTGCCCGTCGGCAATGAAGGCGCCGGCACGGTCGTCGCCGCCGGCTCCTCGCCCGAAGCTCAGGCCCTGATGGGCAAGCTCGTCGCCATTCTCGGCGGTGAAATGTACGCCACCTACCGCACCGTGAAAGCCAAGGCAGCCCTGCCGCTGCCCGCAGGCGCCAGCGCCGCCGACGGCGCCTCCTGCTTCGTCAACCCGCTGACCGCGCTCGCCATGGTCAAGACGATGCAGATGGAGGGCCACACCGCCCTCGTCCACACGGCCGCCGCCTCCAACCTCGGCCAGATGCTGAACCGCATCTGCCTCAAGGACGGCGTCGGTCTGGTCAACATCGTCCGCTCCGACGAGCAGGCGAAGATCCTGAAAGACATCGGCGCGACGTACATCGTCGACTCCACAAAGCCGACCTTCATGGAAGACCTGATCGCCGCCCTCAGCGCCACCGGCGCCACGCTCGCCTTCGACGCCATCGGCGGCGGCAAGCTCGCCGGCCAGATCCTGGCGGCGATGGAAATCATGCTGAACGCCAGGCCGGGCGCCTACAGCCGCTACGGCTCGTCCACGCACAAGCAGGTCTACATCTACGGCCGCCTCAGCCTCGAGCCCACCATCCTCGGCGCAGCCTACGGCATGGCGTGGGGCGTGGGTGGCTTCCTGCTGACGCCCTTCCTGCAGAAGGTCGGCAACGAGGAAGCAGGCAAGCTGCGCGCGCGCGTCGCGGCCGAGCTGAAAACCACCTTCGCCAGCCACTACACCCGCACAATCTCGCTGCGCGATGCGCTCGATCCCGACACCATCCGCGCCTACAACCGCAAGGCGACCGGCGAGAAGTTCCTGATCAACCCCAGCCTCTGAGGCGCTGCACCGCCTTCCCCTGATCCCGCAGCGTGCTAAAGAAGCGCCGCTGCGTGAAACCCCGCAAGCCGTCACAGAACGGCTGCGGGCTACCGGGGAAGGAAGCCGACGTGTTGACCAGAGATCAGGCGCTTGCGCTGCTGACCGCGCCCGGCCAGCCCTTCGAGATCGTCGAGACCAATGCGCTCGGCCGCGACGTCCGCACGTTCGGGAATGCGCCACGCAACATGCGCCAGCTGTTTGCGGAAACGCGCAGCGACAAGCCCTTCCTCGTCTACGAAGGCGAGACACTGACGTTCGAGGAGACCTGGCAACGCGCCTGCACGCTCGCGCATTCGCTGGTGAAGGATTTCGGCGTCGCCCGCGGCGACCGCGTTGCCGTATCGATGCGCAACTATCCCGAGTGGATCATCAGCTACATGGCCGTCGCGTCCATCGGCGGCATGTTCGTCGCGATGAACGCCCTGTGGACCGCCGACGAAATGGCCTACGGCCTCAATCTGTCCGCGCCGCGCGTCTTCATCGCAGATCAGGAACGCCTCGAGCGTCTCGCCGCGCTTCCTGCACCGCCCGCCAGCTTCGACATCATCGGCGTCCGCACTACGAAGCCGCTTCCCGCCGGCGCAAAAGCATGGGCCGACCTCGTCCACGCGCCCTACACATCAGACATGCCGGACATCGACGTTGCCCCCGACGACGATCTCCACATGCTTTTCACCTCGGGCTCCACCGGCAACCCGAAAGGCGCCGTGTCCACCCACCGCAATGTGATCCATGCGTTGCTGTCATGGGAGCTCGACCTGCTCGCAGCATTCGAGATCGGGCTTCTTGCGCGCCCCCCGACTGAACCGCCGCCGCCGCAATCCACCATGCTGCTGGCGATCCCGCTCTTCCACGTCACCGGCCTGCTGGCCTGCACAATGTCCTGCCTTCGCTACCAGCGCCGCATCGTGATGATGTACAAGTGGGACGTCGAGAAAGGTGCCGACATCATCGAGCGTGAAGGCATCACCCACATGACCGCCACGCCTGCCATCACGGGTGACCTCGTCGCCTATTCGCGACGCGCCGGCCGAAAGTTCCCGAGCCTGATCACGATCGGCGGCGGCGGCGCCTCACGCGCGCCCGAGCAGGTCCGCGCGATCGACAGCGTCTTCGAGAAAGCCTTTCCCGGCACCGGCTGGGGCATGACCGAGACCAACGCCATCGGCGTCGGCATCGCGGCGGGCGACTATCTGCGCAAACCCGAAAGCTCCGGCCGCGTCTCCGCCGTACTCGACATCCGCGTTGTGGATGAGAACAACAGACCTGTACCGGCGGGCGAGCGCGGCGAACTCCAGATCCGCGGCGCATCGATCATGCGCGGCTACTACCAGAACCCCAAAGCCAACGCCGAGAACTTCGTCGACGGCGACTGGTTCAAGACGGGCGATGTCGCCATCATCGATGACGAAGGCTTCGTCTTCATCGTCGACCGCATCAAGGACCTCGTCATCCGCGGCGGCGAGAATATCGGGTGTGGCGCGGTCGAATACGCCCTGCAGGAACATCCCGCGGTGGAAGAAGCCTGCGTCTATGGCGTGCCCGACGAACGCCTCGGCGAGGAAGTCGGCGCCACGCTTTACATCAGCCGACCCGTCTCGGATCCGGAGCTGCGCGCCTTCCTCGAAACCCGCCTCGCGAAATTCCAGATCCCGCGCTACTTCCGCTTCACGACAGAACCACTCCCCCGCGGCGCGACAGGCAAGATTCTGAAGAAGGACCTCCGCGCGCAGGCAGCCACGGAAATCAGCTGATCCGGCGGCCGCCGCAGCGACGTCAGACAGCCCCCTCAGGCTTGTCGCCCGCCTTCTTCGCAGCCGACTTCTCCGCCCGGAACGCCTTCGCCCAGCCGTCCTTGTGCGCCTGCCGCCCGCGCGCAATCGCGAGTGCATCGGCGGGTACATTCTCCGTCACGACGGAGCCCGACGCGATATAGCCGCCCGCCCCAATCGTCACGGGCGCCACCAGAGATGCGTTCGAGCCCACAAACGCTCCTTCACCCACCACCGTCCTGTATTTGAAGAAGCCGTCGTAATTGCAGAAGATCGTGCCTGCACCGATGTTCGCGCCTGCGCCCACTTCACCATCGCCCAGATAGGACAGATGGTTTGCCTTCGCGCCTTCGCCCACGGTGACATTCTTCACCTCGACGAAGTTTCCGATGTGCGCGTCCTTCCCAATGACGGCTCCCGGCCGCAGCCGAGCATACGGCCCCACCAGAGCGCCCGCGCCCACTTTCGCGCCTTCGAGATGCGAGAAGGCACGAACCACAGCGCCACTCTCAACACTCACACCTGTCGCGAACACCACGTTCGGCTCGACCGTCACACCCGGCGCGATCTTCGTGTCGTGAGAAAAGAACACCGTCTCCGGCGCAGGAATGGTGACGCCTGCCACCATCATCCGCTCGCGCACGCCGTCCTGGAACACCCGCTCCACCTGCGCCAGCTCCGCCTGGCTGTTGACGCCCTGTACATCGCGCTCCTCGCACAGCGCCACGCCCGCCTTGAGCCCGCGCCCGCGCGCCAGCGCGACCAGATCGGTGAGATAGAATTCGCCCTTGGCGTTGTCGCTCTTCACCTCGGCCAGAAGCTCGAACATCAGCTTGACCGGCGCGGCCATGACGCCCGAATTGGCCAGCGCGATCTTCAGCTGTTCCGCGCTCGCATCATTCGCCTCGACAATGGCCTCCAGCGCGCCATCGCCCGTCGTCACCAGCCGCCCATACCTGTTTGGCAGCCTGGCCT
>JBMOGP010000125.1:0-6780 GCA_049318285.1 Hyphomonadaceae bacterium | reverse complement strand
GGCAATGTCAGGGGATCTGCTCGTCCGAGATATTCGCGAACGCGGCGGGGTCGGTCGTGAAAACGATGGCCTTCGAGCGCAGCGCGCAGCCCCGGACCGCAGTCGTGGCGAAAATTCGCTGGGACATCAACCCGGTGACGCTCCTGGCCAGCGCGGATTGCTTCAGCCACCGGCTCAGCCTGCCTGGCAGCCGATCATGCCGCCCACTGGCACGACGGTGGTCCCGCCCTTGCGGTCGTAAGTGCGCAGCACGCCCTGACGAATGATGGCGCCGTCCTTGACGGTGCGATCAGCGTCATAGGTCAGCTCGAGCTCGAACGCGAACGCGCCGCCTGCAAAGCTCTGCTTCCGGTAGTGGCCCAGAACAAGGTCACCAGACTCGGTCTTTCGATCCAGCTGACGAATGCGGCCGTTGATAATGGCTGTCGCACGGGCTGGATTGTCCGGCACGAAGACGATGAACTCCGGCCGCTCGTTCCGGCTCCAGAGAAACAATCCGCATTGCCCTGGCTTAAGGGTCTGCGAGGGCAGCGCACCGAACTTCATGCCGCCTGCCTCGACGCCGCCATCACGCTGCGCGAGGGCGCAGCCGGCGAGGAACGCTGACGCCATCGCGACAGCCACAAATTTCAAAGCGGAAGCCATTGCACTCGACCCTTGCTCGCAAACGATCCTGGCGAACCCCGGGGGGCGAACCCCGATGCCATAAGCAGAACAGCAAGCTGCTGATTGTCCGTGGTATAGACGGCGGACCACTCACCAATACCATCTCCGCGCAGATCGAGCCACGCCTCGGCCGCATCGTTGTCGCGTTCCCCGCCGAGGGCCAGTCGCGCCGCGTCCCCTGAACACCTGACCTCTCCCGCAAGCGGAAGCCCGGCCTGCCCCACCCCTTCCATGGCGACCGACACCATGTCGCTGGTCAACTGGCCCTGCGCACTTGCGCATTTGCGATCGACGAAGCGGATGTCGACGCCGGTCATGCGCATCGATCCGGCAGGCAGGCTGGCGGCTGCGAGGGAACCCTCACGGACAGTAGCCACCAGATCGGTGGCCTGCAGGCGCATGGCGCCGTCAAAGCCGAACTCAACACGGCCGTCGCCTGTCAGGTCCTGGCCGTCAATCCTGGCGTCTGCGGCGATGCGGCCAACGAGCAGATCCGTGGCCGAAAGTGACAGACGCACGTCGCCGGCATCGAACGCACCGACTTTCACGCCGCGCAGGACGGGTTGCCAGATCGAGCCCTCGACCGAGCCGATGACGACATCGCCACCATTGCGCGTGTGGAGGAAGGCCCGGGCAGGCGCCGTGGCGGCCAGCGCCAGAGCGAGCACGCCAACGAAGATGCCGATGCGCACACGCCACTTCATCGCGCGCGTTCCCCGATCGTCACATCGCCTGTGACGATATCGCCATCCCCGCTACGGACCAGAACGACACGCGTTGCGAGGAGGCCATTGTGCTCTGCCCTGCTGATCCAGTCGAGAACTGAAGCAGCTGGCGCAGGCTCGAAGGCAAGAAGCAAAGCCGTCGGGCCGGCGGGTTCGATCCGCGAAGGTTTCAGGCCGGCCTGAGCCGCCGTGGCCATCACCAGGCCGCGCAGGGTGCCATCAGACTGCACAGGCTGCATGTCAGCTGCGACAGGTGCGGCAGCCAGACGAGCGACGTCCGCCGCAAGCGCCCTGGCGCTCGCAAGATCGGCCGCTGCATCGGCCCGGAACTGCGTCGTCGTCCGATATGCAATGAAGCCGCCGCCCGCTCCGACCAGCAGATAGGCGGCCACAAGGAGCAGCACCTGTTCCCGGCCGGACAGGTTGCGAAACCAGGAAGCGAGGGCGCCGATCATGACGCCTCCATGCTGAGCGCAAGACTGACGCGACCGTCGATGGTTTCCATCGCACCAACCTCGAGGGACCCTGCCTGCGCACGGAGTTCAGAAGCCGAAGCCTCGAGGTCAGCTGGCAACAGAGCTGAGAAGCGCAGCAGCACCCGTTGTTCCGAGGCTTCGTAACGCATCTCATCCAGCCGGACATCCGGATGTGCCTGGAGCAGTCGCGTCACGTCGCCAGCAGCGCGCACAATCGGGTTGGGAGCCGCAGGTCTTGTTGCGTTCAGGGCCGAGCTTACCTGTGCGCGCAGGTTCACGATGCGGTTCACATCCGGGCGCGCCTCGCGGAACTGCTGCTCGGCGGACGCCAGGAGGCGTGTGCTCGTCTCCGTATCCTGCTGGCCTTCCACAACAGCAATGCCGGACTGGACAAGGATGAACAGAATGCCAAGTGAGGCCGCAAAGCCCCACGCACGCACCGACCTGACGCCGCTCATGGCAGTCGTGGCGTCGCGCGCGTACAGCACGGGTGCATGGGCGGGTGGCCGCAGGGCGGCGCGGGCGAGCATGGCAGGCACATCAAGCTCGCCAGGATGCAAAGCGCCAAGTCGCGCCAGTTCGGCAGGCGCATCATTTCCAACGATGCGGATATTGGCCGGTCGCCGGGGCAGGCGATCGAGCCAGGCGCTGACAAGCGGCGGGGCCAGGTCTGACTCGATCGTGAACCCGCCAAGCGCGCCGCCAGCGATGATCGTGCGACCGTACAGGGCGACGATGTCGACGCTGTCTGCCGGCGTGGGCCACAGGGTGCAATCAAGATGGATGGCGGATGGCGCCAATCCTTCCCTGGCGCAGCGCGCAAGCCAGAGGGCGATGCGCGGGCGATCGAAGGCCGCGACAAGACGCTTGCGCCCGGCATCGGGCTGGCCGGGGACAAAGGCAACCTCGCTTGTGTCGCTTGCCAGCACGCCGCGAAACATGACGGCTGCCGCCGCCTTCGCCTGCGCTTCGGTGTGCGCTACTTCGTCAAGCGTGCGCAACTGGGCTTCAGATCCCGGCAGAACCAGGAGGGTGTCTGCTGAAGCAGCGCGCGGCTTATCACCTCCTCCAATCTGACCACGGTCGAGCACGGCTCCAGTCCCCCGCGCAACACGCAGCCACGCCATTGGCGCATCGGGGCCAGCGCCGCCGATCAGGACGAGACATGCACTCACAGCAGCGCCCTCTGGGGATCGGCGCCGAACACGCGCCTTACGATGTGCGGATGGCCGCCGCCTGTATCGATCAGAACGACGCTTGTTTCCGACGCATCCAGATACTGGACACGAATGCCGACAATGTACCATCGGGGCGCAAGCACAAACTGCGATCTGGTCTCCTCGCTGACCTCCACGCTGGCAAGACGTGGATCGCTCAGGAAGGCATCGACACTCGTCCACCCGTCGGCAGGGCGCGCGGTGATCACCTGTTCAGCCGACGAAAGCGTCAGCCCTGCGCCAAAGGTCGACGCCAGCAAGGCAGCCTGGGCGCGCCGCAGCGTGTTCACATTCAGCGCATTTGGCGCGGCCACTGGCCGGCTGCAGAGGTATGGCGCGAGACGCTGGATGTCAGACCGCTGGAAGCCGGCGACGTTGCGGATCTCTCCGACATCACCCGTCAGACGATTGGGTGGCAGAAAGACTGCGCGTGAACCGCCATAGGTGTCGTCCTCGACGCCCACGCCAGACAGCGATGCATCCGTGTCAATCCAGTCGGACAGGGAGGATGCGAGCGGCAACCCGTTCTGGATGTTGAGCAGCGCCGCCAGACGCGCAAATCGCAACCGGCCAGCATCGCTTGCGATCAGCGGTCCGCTCTCGGTCTGAGCCACCACAGCGTTCAGGTTGAAGCAATTGCCTCCATCCCGAACGGTGATCTCCATTGCGCCATTGTCCAGCGGCAGGGAAATGGGTTGATCGAAGATCTGCGCCATCTGGGCGGGCGTCATCGCCGGCGTGTTGATGAACTGGTCAATCCGGCTTGCTGCATAGGCTTCGGCGCCAAGGAGATACCAGCGTGTCTGGTCCGACTGCTCCTGGTTGGCAGTGCGCTGGATGCTGAACCGGGCTGCGTCCACGACGACAATGGCGAGGCCGCTCATGACGGCAACCATGACAAGGACAGACGCCAGTGCCGCGCCCTTTTCGTCCTTACCGGTTGTCCGCCGAGGCTTCATCATAACCCGGTCACCGCCTGGATGCGGATTGCGCCATAGCGCGGGGCGGTGGCGATGATGGCGACCGCGCGCGGGACGCTGGTTGCGGCGGGCGGCCAGTCGCTGATCCAGCCGGTGCCGGCGTTGAACTCGAATTGCAGGCCGGTTGCATCGGGCAGCAGGATCCGGCTCTGCATATCAGCCGCCTCGCCGGGATCGAGCGCATTGCGCATGCGCCGGACGAGCCGGCCTGCGTCATCGACGACGTATTCAACGAAGACAAGGGTTGTGGACAGGCCATCCTCTGACCCGCGCTCGCCAAGCGAGCGGACGAATGACATGGAGGGACGCGCGCCGTTGGCGGCCTGGAAGGTGATCGGAAGGCGCCCCTCTTCCCGCGTCTGGCGTGGCGCGATCTGCGCTAGATCAGCTGTGAGAAGTGCGCGCGCCGACTGCAGCGCCCGCAACGCCTCCTGCGATGCGGAGACACTGGCCTGTGAGTTGAGGCTCTGGGTGAGCAGGGTGACGGCGCCGCCGGCGACGAGTGAAAAGACGAACAACGACACCAGGGCCTCTGTGAGGGTGAACCCGGCGTCTTTCGGTGCGGTCATCGGGGCGCCCCCACGACCATGTAGGCTGAGACATCGGCGAGTGCATTCTGGCGACCCTGACCAAAGGCCCGGGATTGCACGTGCAGCGTCGCCGGATCGCCGGTGCGTTCGACATCGATACGCCAGCGCCAGACCCGTCCCCCCAGTTTCTCTTCACCCTCCTGTACGCCAAGCTCCAGCGCGCCGCCGCGTACCATGGAGTCGACCAGCTTGTTCTGTGCGACGATACTGGCCAGCGCGCGCGTTTCGACCCGGGAGAAGGTGTCAACCGACTGCGTCTGGAGCTGCATCAGGGCCACCGCGGCGAGGGCGAAGACGAACAGCGCCACCAGCGCCTCGACGACCGAGAACCCCGCACTGCCGGCTGACGCCCTATCTCGCCCGGCGGGCATCAATGCCTCCATCATTGCCGATGGTGACTGACCAGGCGGTTGCGCCATCCTCCAGCTGGAGATCGAGAGGCGTGGCCCCGCCCAGCGGATCGAACTCGGCCACGCGCATGCCAGCGGCATCGTCAGGCTTCGGGGCGACAATGCGCGCGGTTACACCTTCGGGCCACGGGCGAAAGGCGAGCGCAGAATCGTTCGGCAATTCGCGCCAGCCGCGTTCCTCCTGCCGGTCAAAGCGGTAGCCCTCGGAGGACACAACCAGCGCGATCGTCCGGTTGGCAAGCACGCTGGCCTCGCCCGCGGCCTGCAGGCGCGCGGCGAGCCGCTCGGCAGCGTCACGCAGCCGCGAGTCCGGCCCGGGCGCCATGAGAACGACCGCACTTGCGGCAATGCTCACGACGAAGAGCGCCGTCATCACCTCGACGAGCGTGAAGCCGGCCGACCCGCTATTTGCCGGTGACGTCCGCATCCAGCTCCTTCCCGCCGATCTTGCCGTCGGCTCCGAGCGAATAGAGGTCGTATGGCCCGGACTGCCCTGGCGCCACATACTGATAGGGCCGGTTCCAAGGATCACTCGGCAGGCGGCGGATATACGGCTCCTTGCGGCCCGCACCGTCTGCCCCCTCGACCGACAGGGCTTCCAGCCCCTCCTCCACCGTCGGGTAACGCACATTGTCGAGACGATAGAGTTCCAGCGCCTGTTCCAGGGAGGCGATGTCGGCGCGCGCCTTTTCGACGCGCGCCTTGTCCTGGCTTGGCAGCACGTTGATCGCCACGATCGCGGTGATCAGACCGATGATCACGATGACGACCATCATCTCGACGAGGGTCACGCCGGCTTCAGGATGCAGCGCCGTCCGCTCATTGGCTTGGGAGTTTGTGGGCACGGGGCTGTTCCTATCCTGTGGCGAGCTGGTTGAGCTGGAGAATGGGGAGCATGATCGCAAGGACGATGCCGGCGACCACCGCTCCCATCAGGACGATGATAACAGGTTCAACGATGCTGAGCGCAGCCTGCAGGAAGTTCTCGACGTCCTGGTCGATATGGTCTGCAGCCTTTTCCAGCATCGCCGGCAATTCTCCGGAATTCTCGCCGCCGACCGCCATGTAGACGACCATCGGCGGGAACACACCGCTCTGGCGCATAGCATGCGAGACGGGTTCGCCCTCCTCGATCCGTCCCGCCATTTCGCCGACCGCGCGCGACATGACACGATTGCCGACCGAGCCCGTCGCCGCGCGCACGCAGTCCAGCAGGGGCAAGCCGCTCGCCGCCATGGTTGCGACGGCGCGTACGAACCGGCTGGCGTTCACGGCGCGCACCCATTTTCCGATACCCGGCGCACGCAGCATCGCGCCGTCCAGTCCAAGCCGTATGCTTGGCTGCTTCAGGGCAAGCCGGAGAAGCACGATCAGCCCGGCAAGCCCTGCAAGCAGCAACGGCCAGAAGTGTGTCAGGATGGTGGACGTCCCGATGAGGATCTGCGTGATCAGCGGCAGCTCGGTCCGGAAGGACTGGAACTGCTCGATCAGTGCAGGCACCACGAACACCATCAGGCAACCGACCACCACTGTCGCGACAATAGACAGCGCTAGCGGATAGATCATGGCCGTGGAGATCTTCGAGCGCATGGCGTGCTCGCGGCCGAGATGGTCAGCCAGCCGCGCGAAGACCGGACCAAGATTGCCGGATCGCTCCCCTCCCGAGATAGCCGCGCGATAGGAGGCCGGAAAGCTGTCCTTGTGACGCCCCATGGC
>JBMOGP010000124.1:0-6803 GCA_049318285.1 Hyphomonadaceae bacterium | reverse complement strand
CCCGCGCTCTACATCCTCTTCCTGATGACGCCGATCTACTGGCTCGTCGCGATGAGCTTCAAGACCAACCTCGAGATCACGACGCGCTTCACGCTCTTCCCGGAGACGTTTAACCTCGACAACTATGTGAAGGTGTTCACCGACGAACGCTGGCGCGCCGTGTTCAGCAACTCGCTGATCTATGTCGGCCTCAACACGATAATCTCCATCGCTGTCGCGCTGCCCGCCGCCTATGCCTTCTCGCGTTACCGCTTCTTCGGCGACAAACACCTGTTCTTCTGGCTGCTCACCAACCGCATGGCGCCCGCCGCCGTGTTCACCCTGCCATTCTTCCAGCTCTATTCCGCCTTCGGACTGTTCGACACCCACATCGCCGTCGCGCTCGCGCACTGTCTGTTCAACGTCCCTCTCGCGGTCTGGATTCTCGAAGGCTTTATGTCCGGCGTGCCGCGCGAGATCGACGAGACCGCCTATGTCGATGGCCATTCCTTCCCCAGCTTCTTCGTGAAGATCTTCATGCCGCTCATCGCCAGCGGCATCGGCGTCGCCGCCTTCTTCTGCTTCATGTTCTCCTGGGTCGAATACCTGATTGCGGATTCGCTCGCCCGCTCCGCAGTCCTGCCCATCACGACACGCCTGCAGGCGCTGTCACAGGCCTCCGGCACAGACTGGGGCGTCCTCGCCGCCGCCGGATCACTCACGCTGATCCCCGGCGCCATCGTCATCTGGTTCGTCCGCAACTACATCGCGAAGGGCTTTGCGCTGGGACGGGTGTGACCATCGTCGTCGGATTGGACCGAAGGGCGAAGGCAAGACGCAGCGTCCTGCTGCTGCGCGTCGGTCTGGGGCTGCTGCCGCTTCCCTGGCTGCTGATGCTCTTTTTGGCTTTCGCCAGAAATGTCGCGCCCGCCATCGCGGGATGGCCCGCCGACATTGCCCGGCTGATCGCGCTGGTCTTTGCGAGCACATTGCGGTTGGCAGCGTTGCGGCGGTGTCGCGGTTTTCTCATCGCGATCTAGAATATGAGAGGTCAGCCGAAGCTTCGGGGCTGCACGCGCTGACGTCCGCAACGACTTCGCCAAACGCGTCTCATGGGCAGAGTGTGATGAGCCCAGAAGGCCAGGGTTGCCGCGGCCTGACGCCACATCGCTGATTATTCGAGTAAATCGTCGATCCGACCAGTTGAAATGGGATTGACAGTGCGAAGCATTCGCACCTTTAACTGAAAATCATTCTCATTTTGCTCGTCTGGTACCGGTTTTGTCATGCGTCTCGCACACTCGGCTTACCTCGCAGTTCTTGCGGCAGCCGTTGGGGGAGCCCCCGCGCTGGCCCAGGAAACCGACAGCGCCGTCGTGGTTGTGATCGGCAAACGCGAGAACCTCGAGAATATTGCCGGATCGGCCTCGACGATTGAAACGGAAGACCTCGAGAAAGCCCGCGTCTTCACCGTCAATGAAGCCCTGCGGCAGGCGCCGGGCGTGTTCCCGCGCGATGAGGAGGGGCTGGGCCTTCGCCCCAATATCGGTATTCGCGGCCTGTCTCCCACGCGGTCGAGCGAGGTCCTCCTGCTCGAGGACGGCCTGCCGCTGACCTACGGCCCCTACGGCGACAACGCCACGTACTCGCATCCGCCCCTGCGCCGGTTCGAGCGCATCGAAATCCTGAAAGGCGCCAGCCAGATCCGCTTCGGCCCGCACACCGTCGGCGGCGTCGTGAACTACATCTCACCGCGCGCGCCCAGCGATTTCGGCGGCGATCTCTACGTCGCCGGCGGCGAACGCGGCTATGGCGAGCTCGCCGGCTCGATGGGCGGCGAGCTCGCCGGCTTTCGCGTGCTCGGGCATGCAAGCGCCACCATGTTCGATGGCATCCGCAAGAACCACGACCTTGCCTTCCAGGACTACAGCCTGCGCGCCGAGCGGGAGATCGCTCCAGGGCATGACTTGATCCTCCGTGGGGCCATCAACCGCGAAGACAGCCAGGTCTCCTATTCCGGGCTGACGCAAGCCGAGTACGAAGTCGATCCGTTCGCCAACCCCTTTACCAACGATCGCTTCGAGACACAGCGCTACACCAGCGCCATCTCTCACGGCTGGACCCTGACAGACGACCTCAAGCTGACGACCTCGGCCTATGCGCTTTACTTCAATCGCGACTGGTGGCGGCAATCCTCGAACTCCAGCCAGCGGCCATCCGATGCGACATGCGGCGGGATGGCCAGCATCAGCACGACCTGCGGTACGGAGGGTCGCCTGCGCGAATATCACCAGTACGGCGTCGAGAGCCGGCTGAACTGGTACGGCGCGCTCCTTGGCGCCGAGGCGAGTATCGAGACCGGTGCGCGCTGGCATACCGAGCGCCAGCGCCGCGTCCAGGTCAACGCGGCAACGCCGACCGGCCGCACGGGCGCGATCGTCGAGAACAATACGCGCACTGCCGACGCCGTTTCCGGATTTGTCGTCGCCAATCTCGACTACGGCGCGCTCAGCATCAGCCCGGGGGTCCGCGTCGAGTCGATCGCGTTCGAGCGTCTCAATGGACTGAGCGGCGCGCGGGGCAGCGTGGATCTCACGGAGGTCATACCCGGACTTGGCCTCACCTACGCGATCGATCCCTCGCTGGTCGTGTATGCGGGCGTGCACCGCGGCTTTTCCCCGCCGCGAGCTGAAGATGTCGTCAGCAATGCGGGCGGGGTCGTCGAGCTGGATGCCGAGCGGAGTGTGAACTGGGAGCTGGGCCTGCGCGGCGCTCCCATCGACGGGCTCGGCATCGACATCGGCGCCTATGTCATGGACTTCGAGAACCAGATTGTCCCGGCCTCCGTTGCCGGGGGCGTTGGCGCTACGCTCACCAGCGCCGGGGAAACCCGCCATTCAGGCATCGAATCCAGCATTCGCTACTCCCTCAACGACGCTGGCATCATGACCGTTGACGACCTCTACGTCCGCACGGCGCTCACCTGGGTGGGCGAGGCGGAGTATGTGGGGCAGCGCCTTTCCAGTGTTTCCGGCTTCGGCACGACGTCCGTGACAGGTAACCGCCTGCCTTACGCACCGGAATGGATCGCATCGCTCGCCGTCGGCTACGGGTTCGGCAACTGGCTCAACCTGCAGGCAGAGGTGCAATTCACGGGTGAGATGTTCACCGACGATCTCAACACCTTTGCCCCAACAGCCAACGGCCAGCGCGGACTGATCGAAGACGCCACGATCCTGAACCTGACCGCGAACTGGACGCCGGGCGATGGCGCGATCGCCTATTTCGCAACGGTCAAGAACGCGACCGGCGAGGTCTACATTGTCGACCGTTCGCGCGGCATCCTGCCGGGCGCGCCGCTTATGGTCCAGGCCGGCATCAGCCTGAAATACTGAGAGCGCAGGGCGGGGGTGATTTGCAGCGGGTCGCTGCGTGGCTAAAGACGCGCATGGCCACGCTCGCTGACGTTCGCAAAACCGCGCTCGCCCTGCCGGGCGCCGTCGAGCTGAGCGACCATGGCGGCAACTGGTTCAACGTCGGAAGTAAGACATTCGTCCTCTACGGCTTCCCCAGCAAGCGCTGGATCTTCAAGCTGCCGAAGCCGCGTCAGGACCTCCTCTTCCAAGCCCGCCCCGATGTCTTCCAGCCCTACCGCGCCGGCGGCATGCTGTGGAGCTATGTCGACATCGCAAAGCTCGCCCGCGCAGACGTTGCCGACTTCGTCACCGATGCGTGGACAACCATCGTTCCCAGGAAGGTGCTACAGGCCTACCTCGCGGGCAGGGCGTGAGCCACCAAACGCGTCACCTGTTTGTCACGTCCCCAGCGGAAGCTGGGCCCGCATCGAAATGGAGTCGGCAATGAAGCGCACACTGGTTCTCTCGGCGAGCGTCCTGCTTGCCTCATGCGCCAGCATGGCGCCTGCGCCGGGCGACGGCCTCGACAATGCCCTGCGCCTCAACCAGATCCAGGCCATAGGTACGCACAACTCCTACAAGCTGCAGATCGATCCGCCACTTATGGAGCTCATCAAGCAGCGTAACGCCAATACCGCCCTCACGCTCGACTACTTCCACCGCTCCATCGCCGAACAGCTCGACGCCGGCGCGCGCCAGGTCGAGATCGATCCGGTCGACGATCCCGTGGGTGGGGCCTTCGCCGATCCGCTGGGCGTCCGTCTCCTCGCGCAGCAAGGCGTCACCATCCCGCCACCCGATCGCGCCGCACTCGCAAAGCCCGGCATCAAGGTCATACATGCCACCGACATCGACTTCCGCACCAGCTGCCCGACTTTCGTGAATTGCCTCAGCCAGGTGAAGGCCTGGTCCGATGCACACCGTACGCACACCCCGATCCTGATCATGATCAACCCGAAGCACACGCCCATCTCATGGGAAGGCGCAACGCCCGTGCGCGCATTCGGCAAGGACGGGTTCAATCGCATCGAAGCGGAGATCCTGTCCGTCTTTGCGCGCGATCGCATCGTTACGCCGGACGAGGTACGCGGTGCCCATGCCACGCTGCGCGAGGGCGTCCTCGCCGGCGGCTGGCCGACGCTCGGCGAGTCGCGGGGCAAGGTTATCTTCGTGATCGACGACGCGCCCGCCCGCTGGGCAGCTTACGTCGATGGCCACCCTTCGCTGAAAGGGCGCGTCGCCTTCGTCGGCGCAGGCGCAGCGTTCGAGGCGCCCGAAGCCGCCATCCTCGTCATGAACGAACCGCATGAAGACGAAGCACTCATCCGCGAACGCGTCGCCCAGGGCTTCATTGTCCGCACCCGCGCTGACGCCGACACACGCGAAGCCCGCTCCGGCGACACCAAACGCCGCGACGCCGCACTCGCCTCCGGCGCCCAGTACGTCTCGACTGATTACATCTGGCCCGACACGCGCTTCGCGACAGGCTACACCGCGCGCCTGCCGGGCAATGCCGCGGCCCGGTGCAATCCGGTGAACCCGGGCGGCGCCTGCTGATGCGCGATTTCCCTGCCATCTTCGGCTGACGCGGGGGTGCGCATGCAGAACGCCAGCTTGAACCGGGACAAGGCTTTCGCCTCGCATTGCCTGTTCCGGTGCGTCGGGATGCTGGCGCTGCCCTAAGCCGTGCTCAGCGCGTGGGCCGTGTCCGGCTCGCCGTGGCTTGCGGGTCGGTCAGGAGGCGTCGTTCGGGCTCATGCTTCAGGCCGCGCCGGAGGCCTGGTTTTTCGCGTCGGGGCGGGGTGTCTGTTCGCCGCAATCGTCCGGTTCATCCCGGCTGATGTTGCGCTGGACCAGACCCCTGTGACTCCCTCCCAAATCTGTTATCGTCCACCCGTCAAACGCCCCGATCGGCACAAGAGGGCGCAGGGCAGATACGAGTAGAAACGCAAAAAATCAGAGCCAGGAGAACAACATGGCCAGATACGGATACACCCCTCCCGAAGCCACGCATGCACGCAAGGAAGCTCAGGGCCGCCAGATGACGCTGATCGGCGCCGTCCTCGTCGGCTTCGGCTGCATCGGCATCATGCTCTCAACAGTTCTCAAGGCCGTGTGGCTTGGAATTCTCGGCGGCCCGGTCGGCGCGCTGTCCTGGCTTGCGCTGTTGATCGGCGCCGGCGTGTTCGGTTGGGGCTTCACCATGATCCGCGACGCACGCGCGAACCGGCGCTGACGAATGCCCGCTGAGCCCGCTGCCGCCACGCCCGACGCTGACCGCCTCAAACGCGGCCAGCGCCAGTTCATGACCGGACTTGCGCTGGTCATGGGCGGGATGGTGTTCGGCGGCGGGCTCGCCATGGTTTTCTACTTCCTGGGTCAGCGCCCCGGCGCGATCGTCTCCGCCGTCATCGGCGTCGGCGCCATCCTGCTCGGTATCCTGATGCAGGCCTCCGCCGCCAGGATCCTGCGGAGCAAGTCGCCATGACCTTTGCCTGGATGGGCTGGACGCTGCCGACCGCGCTGTTCTTCGGCTTCATCGCGCTCTCCCTCGTCACGCTCGGCGTCCTGACGAAGCTCGCGCCTAACAACCAGCCGCGTATCGGCGTCCTCGGCGTCGCCACCCAGCGCGGCGACCGCTTCTTTCTTGCCCTGCTCGGGGCCGCCTTCATCCACCTCGCCTGGATCGGACTTGTCCCCAAGGACGTGCCGCTCTGGTTTGCCACCGCGGCGTCCGTGGTTTACGCAGGTCTGGTTTTCCGGTTTGCTTGAGCCGAAACAGGTCCGAAGCCGCAAGAGCTTCGTCAGGGAGGAACTCATGTCTGTCATGCGCCCGCGCGGGCTTCTGCTCGCCATGGTGTCTGCGATTGCGCTGGCCGCCTGCGGCCCCCAGCAACCCGTTGCAGCCAAGGATCCCAACCCCAACGCAGGCGCCGAGATCGCAAAATTCCTCGACGCCGAGATCAAGGACCTGTCCACGCTCGACCGCGTAGCGCAGGAGGCTGAGCTCAACTGGTTCGCCACCGCCGCCGCCCCCTATCAGGGCATGGAAATCACCGTCGTGTCCGAGAACATCTCGACGCACGAATATGAATCCCGCGTCCTCGCGCCCGCCTTCAGCGCCATTACCGGCATCAAGGTCACGCACGAGCTGATCGGCGAGGGCGATGTCGTCGCCAAGCTCGAACAGCAGATGCAATCGGGTCAGAACATCTACGACGCCTACATCAACGACAGCGACCTGATCGGCACGCACTGGCGCTACCAGCAAGTCCGCAACCTCACCGACTGGATGGCCGGCGAGGGCAAGGCTGTCACCAGCCCGACGCTCGACATCGCGGATTTCGTTGGCGCCAGCTTCACCACCGCGCCCGACGGCAAGCTCTACCAGCTGCCCGACCAGCAGTT
>JBMOGP010000123.1:0-6810 GCA_049318285.1 Hyphomonadaceae bacterium | reverse complement strand
AGATCCAGGCGCGCGAGATTATCCGGATGCGCGAGCGGCTGAACAAGATCTTCGCGGCGGCGACGGGCCAGACGCTCGAGCAGATCAAGAAGGATACAGACCGCGATTACTGGATGAGCGCCGAGCAGGCGCTTGCCTACGGTCTTGTAGGCAAGATTGTGACGACCCACGCCGAAATCGCCTGAGAGCGGATGGATTTCTTGATTTCGCGATCGTTCGCTTTCGGGGCATGTTCCCGGCTGGATGATCTGGCGAGAAGGCATAAGAAAGGTGTTGGGTTCGCACGGCTGGCGCAAATATGCGCCGGCCGGTGCCTCTGTGCTTGCGCATGCGGTCCTGCTGTGGGCCGTGGGCGGGATGATCTCGGGAGCGTTGCCGCCGCTGTCTGATGCCAGCCGCCAGGTGGTGCTGGCGGTTGAGCTTCTGCCCGACCTGGAGTTCACCGAGCCTGCGCCGATGGCAGGCGTTACGCCGCCCCGGGCGCGGGCGCCGCGCCCTTCAGAGACCCAGCCAGCCAGTGCGGAGGCGCCGGCGCTGCGGTCTCCCGGTGCAAGCGCACCGTCGGCTGATACGAAAGACAGTAAGGCGGGTGAGGACAGCGTCTATCTTGGTCCGCCAGCGACCCTCAATGATCGCGGGGCTCCGCCTGGCCTTGCAAGCCTGATGGGCACGGACCCTTGTGAGGCGCAGTTTGGTCCGAAGGCAAGGGAATGCGCCGGCAGGGAGCTGGCTGCGCGGACAGGGAACATGGATTCCGTGATGTCGCGCTCGAAGGGAGACCTGGCCGAGCACTTCGCCGCCTATATGCCGAAATGTCCGTGGCTGGTCGGATGCGATGGCGGCGAGTGGGTATCGACCAATGGAACGCGCAGCGTCGCCAAGGCGTCACCCGGCTCCGCCGACGACCGCGGCCAGATGGCGGCGATGGCAGGCGGCGCGGCTAGCCTGGGTGGGCTCAACACGATTGTCGGCCGGCTGTCGCAGAAGCCGGATTTCGTCGATCGCGGCTTCGGCGACTGATCAGTCGAAAATGTCGAACAGGTCGAATCCGCCGCGCCTCTTGCGATGGCGGCTGCGGTCGTCGTCGTCGCCGTCGTCGCCGTCGTAGCGGTAGCGCTTGCGCTCGTCGTCGTATTTGTGGCTGCGCTTCCAGTCGTCTGGGTTGCGCTCGAAGCTTTTTACCTCTTCCTGGAAGCGGCGATGGGCCTGCACGGATTTTTCGGATTCTTCGCGCTCGGCTACCAGCAGCTTGTCGAGTTCACCGCGGTCGAGCCAGACGCCCTTGCAGCTGGGGCAGATGTCGATGTCCACGCCTTCGCGCGAGATCTTCTGCATCTGGGAATTGTCGTTTGGGCAGAGGAAGAGCGGCAAGGAAGGCTCCGGGGTTGAAAATGGACTGAGCGATGCACTTAAGGTGTCTGCGGCTTCACGCAAGTTTCATCGGTGAAAGAGCGATGATAAGTGCGTCATCGGACGTGCAGAGGAGCGTAACCTGAATTACCGGCATGCCTTTCACGCGGGAAACTTCGCGGACGTGGTGAAACACGTCGCGCTGGCGTTGTGCCTTGACCGGCTGAACCAGAAACCGGCCGCCTACCGTTACATCGACACGCATGCGGGCATCGGGGTCTACGATCTCGAGGGCGATGAGGCCGAGCGCAGTCCGGAATGGAAGGATGGCGTCGGGCGCGTGTGGGAGGAGGTGGACGGTGCGCCGGAGTCTGTGCAGGCTGCATTGGTGCCATGGCTGGGCGTGGTGCGGCAGATGAATTCGGATGGGCTGCGGCACTATCCGGGCTCGCCGTTGATCGCTTCGCGCATGGCGCGCCCGGACGATGCGCTGCGCCTGTGCGAACTGCATGAGCCGAGCACGGAGTTGCTGCGTGAGGCGATGGGGCGCGACCGGCGGGTGAAGATCGAACAGCGCGACGGGTTCGATGCGCTGCCGGCCTATCTGCCGCCACCGGAGCGGCGGGGGCTTGTGCTGGTCGATCCGCCGTTCGAGGTTGTGGCTGGCGCGCGGAAGGCGGACTTCGACTGGATGCTGAAGGCCGCGCGTGCGGGCGTGAAGCGCTGGCCGCAGGGCGTCTATGTGTTCTGGCGTCCGATCAAGGATCTCGAGCAGGTGGCGGCATTCGATGGCGAGCTGGCCTCGATGTTGATCGAGGAGGGCGGCGTGGCGCCGGAGAAGGTGCTGGTCGCTGATCTGTGGGTGCGCGCGATCGGCGAGGGCAAGCTGGGCGGGGCGGGCGTAGTGATCGCAAATGCGCCGTTCGGTGTGGCGGAACATCTGCGTGCGGCGCTGCCGTGGCTGTGCGATCTGATGGCGCAGGGCGCGGGCGCGGGGTGGCGTGTGGAGAGCCCGCCGGATGAGGTCGAGGACTAACGGCGGCTTGCGAACCAGATCGTGTGTCTCGGCCCCTTGCCATTGCTGCGGGCGCGGACGGTGACCTCTTCTACGCCGAAGCCCACGTGCTTCAGGCGCTTGGTGAAAGCGGTGTCGGGGGCGGCGGACCAGATAGCGAGAATGCCGCCGGGCCTCAGCGCGGACACCGCGGCGCCGAGGCCCTTCACCGAGTAGAGGCCGTCATTGGCGGCGCGGACCAGGCCTGATGGGCCGTTGTCAACGTCGAGCAGGATGGCGTCGTAGCGGTTGGTTGCAGTCGTGATCGCCTTGGCGACGTCGCCGCCGATAAGATGCACGCGCGTGTCATCGAGAGAGCCTGCGGTGAGCGTCGCCATGGGGCCGCGCGCCCAGGCTATGATTTCGGGGACGAGTTCGGCGACGGTGACCTTTGCGTTTGGGCCCAGCATTGCGAGCGCGGCGCGCAGGGTGAAGCCCATGCCGTAGCCGCCAATCAACAGGTTGGGCGAGGCGCCCTTGCCGAGGCGGTCGCAGGTCATGGTCGCGAGCGCCTCCTCAGAGCCGCCGACGCGGCTGCTCATGAGTTCGTTGTTGTCGACCATGATCATGTGATCATCGCCATGGCGGACCAGCCGGAGTTCGACGCCGCCGGGGACGTTTGCCGTGGCGATGAGTTCGCGAGGGATCATGTGCGCGCGGTCCCAAAGCCAAACCATATCGCGACGCCTGCGAGCGCGAGCGCGAAGATGCGACGCACGATTTTTTCGCGGCGCGGGTGGGCCAGTGCCTTCTCGAAGCCGCCGGCGAAGGCGACGATGAGCGCGTGTGCAAGCGTGGCGATGGCGAGATAGGTGAGCGTCATTGTGATGAGGACGCTTGCTGGCGCGTCGGGTCCGGCGAAGGCCGGGATCACCACGATAAAGACGGCGGCAGCCTTCGGGTTCAGCAGGTTGACGATGAGGCCACGGCGGAAGTGGCGCCGGGGCTCGAGCGGCTTGCCGGTGTCTTCCTCGCCGACCCACGCCTCCCATGCGAAATAGAGCAGGAAGAGCACGCCGCCCCAGCGCAGCGCGGTGTAGAGCAGCGGCCATGTCGCGATCAGCGCGGCGGCGCCTGTGGCGGCGATGATTGCGAGAAGGGCGAGACCTGTGGCGATGCCTGCGACGGCTTGCAGCCCTGCGATCCGTCCTTCACGCGCCGCCAGCAACGCGAGCCATGTCATGTTGGGACCAGGCGTGATTTCCATCACGATGGCGGCGATCAGGAATTCTGCGAAGGTTGGGGGCACGCATCAGCTCGCATAGTCGTAGGGGCCGCCCTTCTTGAGTGCCTTGATGTAGGCGGGGCGGGAGTGGATGCGGTCGAGGAAGGCCGCGATCATCGGGCGCGAACGCGCGCCGGCGCGGCTGCCGGCGGCTTCGAGCGGGAAGCTCATCATGATGTCGGCGGCGGTAAATTCATTCCCGGCGAACCATTGGGACTTCGAGAGCTCCTCGGCCCAATAGTTGATATGCAGCAAGACCTGCGGATCGGAGACGCGTTCCTGGACCTTGGACATCACCGATCTCAGGAGGCCGCGCATTAGACCCGGCGCGCTGTTCGGGATCTGCGTGAAGATCAGTTTCAGCAACAGCGGTGTCATCGCCGAGCCCTCGGCATAGTGCAGCCAATAGGTGAAGCGAAGGCGTTCGGGCGTGCCGGGTTTCGGTATGAGACGGCCGTCGCCATAGGTCTCGAGGATGTATTCGATGATGGCGCCGGTCTCCGCGATGGTCTTTCCATTGTCGGTAATGACGGGCGACTTGCCGAGCGGGTGGATGCGCGTCAGTTCGCGGGGAGCCAGCATGGTCTTCGCATCGCGCTGGTAGCGCTTCACCTCGTAGAGCGCGCCGAGCTCCTCCAGCAACCACAGTACGCGCTGGGAACGGGAGTTGTTGAGGTGGTGGACGGTGATCATTGGCTATCCGCCGCGCAGGAGGGATCAGTTTGTTGAAGCGGACGATTGCATCAGGCGGCCGCGCTCGGTGATGAAGATAACCAGCAGGGCGAGGCCGCCTAGGATGAAATGGCCGACGAAGATCGGCGTGATGGTGCAGTCGAACTGGCGCGCCACCAGGCCGCCGATGGATGCCGACACGAAGGATGACGCAAAGCCGATGAGGGCGGCGCCAGAGCCCGCGAAGGCGCCAAGGCGTTCCATGGCGATGGCGTTGTAGTTCGGCCCCTGGAAGCCGATGCAGAAGAAGGCGGCCAGCAGCAGCGTGTAGAAGATCGGGAAGTCCACCGGGCCGGCGAGTGCGAAGGCGGCGTGGATGGCGCTGACGATAACGAAGGCGATGAGAGCGGCGTGCGAGATCTTGCGCATGCCCTGCTTCTCGACGATGCGCGAGTTGATCAGGTTGGACGCCGTCATCGCGATGGCGGCGCCAGCGAACCAGAGCGGGAACTGGTCGCCGGTGGGGTAGACGTTGTGGAACAGTTGCTCGGAGGATGAGATGTAGCTCATCAGCGCGCCGAACAGGAAACCGGATGCGATGGTGTAGCCCAGCGCCTCCCGCGTGCGGATCACCTGCCAGTAGCTGCGCAGCATCGATCGCGGATTGAGCGGGATGCGGCGCTCGGGCGGGAGGGTCTCGGGCAGGCGGATCAGCACCCACAGGAACATGAATACGCCAAAGGCGGCGAGGACCCAGAAGATGCCGTGCCAGGTCATGAACTGCAGCAAGACCTGACCCATGAAGGGCGCGAGAATTGGCCCCACCATGAAAACGATCATCACAAGCGACATGACCTTGGCCATCTGCCGACCGACATAGAGATCGCGTGCTGCAGAGACGGCGATGACCCGGCTGCCGCCGGCGCTGGCCCCCATGAAGACGCGGGCCGCAATCAGCAGATCGAAGGTTGGGGCGTAGATGCAGAGAATGGCTGCGAGAACGTAGAAGAACAACGAAACGAACAGGACTCGCCGGCGGCCGAAGCGATCAGTCAGCGGCCCATATATCAGCTGCGAGACGCCGAAGCCGAGCATGTAGGATACGATGATCAGCTGCTGGTCGTTGGAGTTGGGATCGAGCACCGCCGGGCACTGGATCGGATGTTCAAGCGCCTGTGCGAGGCCGAACGACACCGCCATGTCGGGCAGGGCGGGCAGCATGATGTCGATCGCCAGAGCGTTGAGCGCCATCAACATCGCCGTCATCGTCACGAACTCCCAGAGCGGGAGCCGGCGAATGGGCGTCGATGTCGCCATCTGGGGCGAAGCGTCGGACAAGTGGTGAGCGCTCACGTAATGAAGGTTGGGCGGGTGTAGCCATGTTCCGGCGCGCTGGGTAGGGCGCTGGCTTGCGCGTGCGACTATATTTTAGGAGATCGAAGGCCCTTTCCCGTAGCTGCGAGGCAGGTCTATGCTCTTGCCAGCGCCGGAGGGGTCTCATGAAGTTTCGACTGATGCTTGGCGGGATCGCCGTGGTCGCGGCTGCGGCGCTAGCGGTGGCGCAGGAGGCGCCCCAGCCGCCGGCGGAGGAGAAGAAGGACAAGCCCAAATGGGATGTCGCCGCTCCGCCCCTTCCGACGCGGATGGTCAACATCAATGTCGATGAGGGAACCTGGATGGACGTCGATGTCAGCCCGGACGGGCGGACGATCGCGTTCGACATGCTGGGCGACATCTACACCATGCCGATCACCGGCGGGACAGCCACGCGGATCGCCGAAGGGCTCCCCTACGAAATGCAGCCGCAGTTCTCGCCGGACGGCAAGCGCATTGCGTTCACCAGCGACCGTGGCGGCGGCGACAATATCTGGCTGATGAATGTCGATGGATCTGACAAGCGCCAGCTGACCAAGGAGGAGTTCCGGCTGCTGAACCAGCCGGCGTGGAGCCCGGATGGACGTTTCATCGCGGCACGGAAGCACTTCACCACGGCGCGCTCGCTCGGTACGGGCGAGATCTGGATTTATCACGTCGGCGGCGGCGACGGCTTTGTCGCCGTGAAGAAGGCGAGCGAGGCGCTGCAGAAGGAACTTGGCGAACCGGTGTATGCGCCGGACGGCGGCAGCTTCTACTACACGCGCAACGTCTCGCCGGGCCCAATCTTCGAGTATGCGCAGGATTCCAATGGCAGCCTGTTCGAGATCGAGAAGTACGAGTTGGCGACCGGCAAGGTAAGCACGGCCGTGCAGGGCGCGGGTGGCGCGACGCGGCCCGCGCCATCGCCGGATGGGAAGAAGCTGGCGTTCGTGCGACGCGAGCGAAACATGTCGAAACTCTATGTGAAGGACCTGGAGACGGGCGATCTCACCAAGCTTTACGATGCGTTGGATCAGGACCTGCAGGAGACGTGGGCGGTCAACGGCCTCTATCCTAATATGGACTGGACGCCGGACTCCAAGTCGATCGTGTTCTGGGCGGGCGGCAAGATCCGCCGCGTCGACATGAGCGG
>JBMOGP010000122.1:0-6816 GCA_049318285.1 Hyphomonadaceae bacterium | reverse complement strand
ACGTCGCGCCGAGAGGCGACGCCCGCGCTTGCGAGGTATTTCGCGATGCGTTCGCCGCCTTCGACAAACGACTGGACCGCCCCACGACGCTCCGTCATGGCGTTTCCTTCCTGATCAGTCCACGCGTGAAGCGGTGGACAAGCAATGCAATTCCAACCAGCACGGTGGACAGGGCGAAGATCGCTGCAGCGACCATCCAGGGCGTATTGAAGTTCTCGTTCAGCCCCCAGTCCATCAGATGCAGCTGCCAGAGGAAATCATAGGTTCGCCAGAGGTCCGTGCGCGGCGCACTGACGCGTCCATTCACGGCGGAGACATACAGCGTCGGATTGCCCTCGCCTTTGAAGCGCACAGACCAGGCCTCTCCGGGAAGGCCAGACTCTTTCGGCGCCACATCAAGCAGTTTTGCCGCAATTATGGCGTCCTGCTCGATCCACTTTTCCTGTGCCAAGGACCTTGCCCGGGCCTCGTCGACAGTGATCCGCTCGCCCGTCTCCGCCGAGACGAGGAAGGTACCGATCTCGCCGCGCACCTCGTAGACCGGTTCGCCTGCCAGAGGACGGAGTAACACCTCGATCGGCCTGTCCTCCGCTACCGCCTGTAACGCATCGGTGGACGAAAATCTGATGCGGGCGCCATCCATCGGAGCGACATGGTTCGCCGGATGGACGAGGCTTTCTCCGCGAATGTCGGTGATGTGGATGGCCACGAAAAAAAGCCCGGTCCCTGTCCACACGACAAGCTGGAGCCCCACGATGAGGCCTAGCCATTTGTGGATGGAGGCAATGCGGCGTGCGAGGCGCGGCGAGATCATGTCTGGCGCTTACGCTGCCCCCGACCCCGCCGCAAGCCGTCGCCTAATTACCAGCCCCTGAGGTCAGGCTCATGGCATAGGGAATGTAGATTTCGAGGTCGAGCGGACCCACAGGCCGCGTCTGTGCACGCTGTTCCATGCCTGTCAGGTTTACCCGCACGGGCGAATTGGGGCCGCCGAATGAGGCCTGCATCAGCTTCACATCGTTGGCGATCGCGGTGATCAGCGTCTCCCGGTGTTTTCTTGGTTCGGACACGCCGAGAAACTGGCTGTCGCCGATCACAAATTCGACCCGACCAGCCACTGGCGCATCGGCCACGAACTTTTCGGTGCGGGCGCGGATCGCATCGAACGTCTCGTTCGGCTTCACTGCCACCTTGAGGACGAGATCGATATATGACCGTTCGCCCTCGTCCATCACCACTTCCTTGATAGCCGCCGTCTCCACGGCGGCCGAATTGCCAGGCGACCCGACCTCGATCACGACATCGCCGTTAGTTCGCCCCACCCGCTGCGTCACGGTCGTGAACGTACGCGACAGCTCGTTCTCCCGCTCATCTGCCGCCCGCGTGCCCGTTTCATAGCGCACGCTGAACAGCACGAAGTCCGCCCGAACGACGATGGAGATCTGAGGGATCGCCACCTGCTGCCGGCTCACATAGTTGCTCTGCGCCACGATCTGATCGCCGCGCACAACCTGCGCATGGGCGACCGGTGCGACAAGCGCCATGGCGGCGATTGCTCCGAGAAGAATGCGTCTCATCTTTTACTCCTTGAATGTACTCATGTCCCATCCGGCAGAGCGGAAAACACACCTGCCGCCCAGATCGCGGCAAAGACGCGGCAGTCCACCGTCTCTCTGCGCACTGACGCTGCGTATCCAGTTCGTCGCCTGCGCGCCAGAATGATAGAAAATGGCATATACATCCCGATCTCCAACTCGGGCCGTTACCGGCTTCATCGTCATCCGCCACAGAGAAAAACGGCGGCGCATCGCTGCGCCGCCATTTCCCCTTCCGTCAGCTGCACCCTACCAGCGCGAGCCTTCGACCTTCTTGTCCGCATCGACTTTCGCCGCGTACTCGTTGTCACGGTACTTCTTGAACTCGTTCCGGGCGATGGCGCGGTTGTGCACTTCGTCCGGACCGTCCGCGAGGCGCATGGTGCGCATCGAGGCGTAAGCGCGGGCGAGGCCGAAATCGGTCGTCACGCCAGCGGCGCCATGGGCCTGGATCGCGTCGTCGATGATGCGCAGCGCCGCAAGGGGACCCGCGACCTTGATCATCGCGATCTCGTTCTGGGCGCCCTTGTTGCCGACCTTGTCCATCATGTCCGCCGCCTTGAGGCAGAGCAGACGTGTCATCTCGATGTCCATGCGGGCGCGTGCGATGCGCTCTTCCCACACCGAATGCTCGGCGATCTTCTTGCCGAACACGGTGCGCGACAGCAGGCGCTTGCACATTTTCTCGAGCGCCACTTCGGCGGCGCCGATGGTGCGCATGCAGTGATGGATGCGGCCCGGCCCGAGGCGGCCCTGCGCGATCTCGAAGCCGCGCCCTTCGCCAAGCAGCATGTTCGTCGCCGGTACGCGGACATTGTCGAGCTTGACCTCAGCGTGCCCGTGCGGCGCGTCGTCATAGCCGAACACCGGCAGCATGCGCAGGACCTTCACGCCGGGCGTGTCGAGCGGCACGAGGATCTGCGACTGCTGCTTGTGCTTCTCGGCGTTGAAGTCCGACTTGCCCATCACGATGGCGATCTTGCAGTGGCTGTCGCCAACACCCGACGACCACCATTTGGTACCGTTGATGACGTAGTGGTCCCCATCACGTTCGATGCGCGTTTCGATATTGGTGGCATCCGACGAGCCGACGGCGGGCTCGGTCATCAGGAAGGCTGAGCGGATGTCGCCGTTCATCAGCGGCTTGAGCCATTTTTCCTTCTGCTCCGGCGTACCGTAGCGGTGGAACACTTCCATGTTGCCGGTGTCCGGCGCCGAGCAGTTGAAAACTTCCGACGCGAAGGACACGCGGCCCATCAGCTCGGCCAGCGGCGCGTATTCGAGGTTGCTGAGGCCGGCGCCTTTGTATTCTCCGTCATGCTCCTTGTTCGGCGGCATGAACATGTTCCACAGGCCTTCTTTCTTCGCGATGGCCTTGAGGTCGTGCACGATCTGCGGCGTGACCCAACGGTCGCCAGCGGCGTGCTGTTTCTCGAACGTTTCGACGTTCGGGTAGATGTGCTTATCCATGAACGCCGAAACGCGGGCGATCCACTCTTTCATCTTGGGGGTGTATTCGAAGTTCATGGGGCATCCCTCTTGTCGCAGCCGCATATTTCAGCGCTGCGACCCCTGAATCAGGCCCCTGGCCGTCGGGTTCGCAGCCATGCGGTTTTCACCTGATGGTGGGGAGGGCGTACCGCTCCGACCATGGCAAGGCAATGGGGCCGAACCCCGCACTTTCTATGCTGCGGCGCGGTATCAGGCTTTCAGTCGCGTTCCGGCGAGATCGACTGGGTCGACCGCTCGGCAAGCTGGGCGATGTCCCGCCACCAGTAGCCGACCAGCTGGACAATCTGTCCGCCGACGCTGTCGGACTTGCGGCCCTGCGATTCACCGCCAAGCGCCTCGTAGAAATCGCGGGCGGCGCCATTGTCGCGCAGAACCCAGAGGCCGCCGGAGAACATGCCGCGACGGATGCAATGATCCGCGGACGCCTTCATCAGGCCACGGCCGATCCCCGATCCGCGATGCTCCTTCAGCACATAGATCATCGGGATTTCTGCGTCCCAGGGGGCGAAGGCTTCACGCGATGCGCTTGCATTGGCAAAGCCGACCAGTTCGCCGCCATGCATGGCAACCAGGATTTCCTCGTCCCGGTCTTCCTCGCGGCGATCAAGATGCGTGCGCCACCTTGTGGTGAGACGCTTCTCGGAGAGGTTCTCCAGATAGACGCCATCAAGAAGGCCGCGATAGGCTTCCTTCCAGGTCATCGCGTGCACGCGCGCAATGGCGGCGGCGTCCGTGCGACGGGCTATTCGGATGTGGATCATGCCCCAAGCCTCCTTCCCGACCTGATTACATTTGGCAGAGCCGCCGCGGCTGGCAAGTGGCCAGGCTTCGACTTGGCTGCCTGGCACGGCTATCTGGTTGCCCTGCACACATGGGGGGTGTTCTGATCCCAGTTTCACCGATGTCGCGCATGTCCCCGGCCATTGCAGGCGTCTTTCTTGCCGCCACTCTGTTTACTGCAGCGATTTCAGCATCATCGGCATGGCCGGCAGCCTGATCCTGATAGACGTGCTGGACAGTTTCACGCCGGTCGCGACGGCGACGGTGTTGCATGGATTCATCCAAGTCATTTCGAGCGGCTCGCGTGCTATCCTGCACCCGCGGTATCTCGCCTGGCCGCTGATCGGACGCGAGGTCTCCAGCTGTCCGCGGGAGAATTGGTACGGCGCCTTCCAAGCTGCCAGCCGACATACGTGGGTCGCGCCTTCGGCTTTCCCGAGACTGGCTCCGCGCTGGTAGCGAGCATCAGCGGCATGGACGCTCGGCGTTCCGCAAGAACGGTCCGGCGCTGCCTATTCCACCGAGCAGAACATATCATCGTTGCTCGCCTTGCGGCCAGCTTCACACGCGGCAGTGGTAAAGGGATCCATGACTTCGCTCAGCCAGGCGCTGCGGCGATCGATCTCGCCGATCGGTGTGTCGCCGGTGGGGAGTTCGCGGGTCCAGGCGGGCCATTCGGGGAGGTTGCAGTCGGCGCCCGTCACGAGACCCGTGCCGCAAACCCAGTTTCGCAGCTCGATCACCTGTGCAGCGCCGCGCTTCAGAGCGGCGTCGGCGCGATAGAGATCGGAGCGTTCGCTCGCGGCGGCGTCCGTCGCGGCCATGGCACCTTCAGTCGCGCGATCGAGAATGACCGTCCAGCGTTCGGCGCCGATCATGACGACGAAGGGATCGAGATCTTCGAGAGGCGTGTTTCCCTGTTGAGGTTCGACGGCAGGCACCGCTACGGCCTGCTGTTCCTGCGCAGGCGTCTCTGTCTCGGTTTGGGACGAACATCCGGTAGCGAAGACTCCCAGCACCGCCACGACCAGCAGATTTCGCATGTCCGGCTCCCGCCTCGTCTTTGCCACGCTAGCAGATGCCGCCCCCGGCGCATCAGGTATTTGCCAGACCTTCCGCTACGGAAAGCCCTCCCCTCAGGTGAGCTGGTACTGGACCATGCGGGCGTAGGCGCCGCCAAGGGCCATGAGGTCGTCATGGCTGCCTGCTTCGGTCACAGAGCCGGATTCCATCACGAAGATGCGGTCGGCACGGCGCACAGTCGCCAGACGGTGTGCGATCACGATCACGGTGCGCATTCCAGCAAGACCAGCGAGGGCGTGCTGGATGCGTGCTTCACTTTCGGAATCGAGGGCGCTGGTCGCTTCGTCGAGCAGCAGGATTGGGGCGTCAGAGACCAGCGCCCGAGCGAGTGCGATGCGCTGGCGTTGGCCACCGGAGAGATTGCGACCGCCTTCGCCCGCCGGCGCATTCCAGCCGCCAGGCAGAGCGGGAATAAAGTCACACGCGGCGGCTTCAGCAGCGGCCCTGAGCTGCTCCTCTGTCGCGCCGGGACGGCCGAGGGCGATATTCTCGCGGATCGTCGTGTCGAAGAGAAAAGCGTCCTGCGAGACGAGCGCGAGGTTCGCACGCAGCGACGCCATGCGCACGTCGCGAACGTCGTGGCCGTCGATGCGGACGGCGCCATCGCCAGCTTCGTAGAGACGCATCAGCACGCTGAAGAGTGTCGACTTGCCCGCGCCTGAAGGACCGACCACCGCAACGGTCTGACCTGGGAGCGCGTCGAGCGAGAAGCCGTTCAGCGCGGGTTCTGCGCCAGGATAGCTGAAGCGAACGTTTTCGAACTGTACGCGGCCCGTCGCGCGCCCGATTGCCTTGGCGCCGGGTTTGTCGGCCACGCCCTGCGGCTCGTCGAGGACGGCGTAGATGCGGGTGGCGGCGGCGAGACCTTCATTGACGACGGCGTTGAGCGTCCCCAGGGCGCGAACCTCGGGCGAGGCAATGCCGATTGCCGCGATGATACCGACCAGTTCGCCGACGGTGATATCGCCTGACAAGGCGCGCCATCCGGCGAAGGCGAAGAGGCCTGCGAGGGCCAGGCCGCCAACGACTTCAAGGAAGGGGTCGACCATCGCCTTGGCGCGAAGGACTTTCATGTAGAGGCGGGCGCGCTCGACGAAGCCTGCGCTGGCGCGGGCGTTCTGATAGGCTTCGAGGCCGAATGCCTTCACTGTTCGTGCGCCCTGGAAGGCCTCGTTGAGGACGGCTGTGAGTTCGCCCGCCTGTTCCTGCGCGCGCTGTGAAGACTGGCGCACGCGATTGCCAAGCTGGATCACGGGCATGAAGGCAATCGGATAGACGACAAGAAGGACAACCGTGAGAAGCCAGTCGGTCAGCAGCATGTAGGCGACGGCTGCCAGGATCGTGAGGGTGGATTTCGCAAGGTTGGTGGCGACGCGCAGCGAAGCTTCGCGGATCAGCACCATGTCGTTGGCAAACTGCGAGACATATTCGCCGGAAGCCTTGGCCTGCAGGCGCGCGAAGTCGCCGCCCATGAGGCGGGCGAATAACGCTTCCTGCAGCTTGACGACGGCTTTCTGCACCCCGTGATTGTTGGCCTGCGTCTGACCGTACATCGCAGGCGCGCGCACCAGCACAAGCGCAACGATGATGATCGGCGCCAGCCACATCACGCGCTGGTCGCCATCCTTCAGCCAGTCGGTGGCGAGGCTGATGATGTATGAATACCCGAAGGCGCACGCCGCCATGAGGGCTGCGAACAGCGTGCCTAGCCCGAACCAGCCGAGCTGCGGCTTCAGCCAGTCGCGCACGAAGCGGGAGGAGAGGCGCTTCTGGCGAGAAGCGCCGGGGGATTCAGGCATCGTGTTGCTTGCCGGTCTCGGGGTCGAGCAGGCGATGCGCATGCAGG
>JBMOGP010000121.1:0-6880 GCA_049318285.1 Hyphomonadaceae bacterium | reverse complement strand
AGCGATCATCATCCAGCGGGGCCCAGTCCTTCCGCTTCACCGCGAAGGCGAAGGCGGCGCCGGGTTCGATGGTAAGTTCGTAGAGCGACAGATGATCCGCGCCAAGTTCCAGAACGCGCGCCAGTTCCGCACGCCACGCCGGAGCGTCCTGGCCGGGCTGCGCATAGATCAGATCGAGCGAAACCGAGCCGAATGCAGCGCCCGCCAAAGCGAACGCTTTCAACGCATCATCCGACGAATGCGTCCGGCCAAGGAATTTGAGGCGCTCGTCGTCCAGCGACTGGAGCCCAAGCGACAGCCGATTGACGCCCGCCGCCGCAAAGTCTGCAAAGCGCGCCGCATCGTCAGGGTTTGCCTCGATCGTGATTTCGGCGCCGGGCTTCAATCCCCAGAGGCGATCCACCTCGGCGATCACCTGCGCGACCTGCTCCCCCGTCATCAGCGACGGCGTGCCGCCGCCAAGGAAGATGGAATCAGCGCGTCGCGCGCCCGTGCGGTCGCGCCAGCCGGCGAGGTCCGCAAGGATGGCGTCGAACAGGGGCGCGGTATCACGCGCCTTGGCGGCATAGACGTTGAAGTCGCAATACGGGCAGATGCGCGCGCAATACGGCCAGTGGACGTAGACGCCGAAACCGCGATCCGGGTTGAACCCTCTCATGACCGACACGCGTGGCGCGAAAGCACTGTCGCAGTCAACCTGCGGGCGTCGGTGCTGCTGGCAGCACAAATACAATACGCGCGCCATGGCGATGCGCCGTTTGCAGGTGCTTGAACCCTCAAGATTCGAAAAGCGATGGCGCAGAAGTCACGCCGACAGAAATGCCTTCAGCTTGTCGAACGCGATCGCGCGATGGCTCATGGCGTGCTTCCTGTCGGGATCCATCTCGCCGAATGTCTCCGTCTCGCCCTCAGGCACGAAGATCGGATCATAACCGAAGCCGCGATCGCCGCGCGGCGGGAACACCAGCTGCCCGCGCACGACGCCTTCAAAGCTTTGCACATGCCCGTCCGGCCAGGCGAGCGAGAGCACGCAGATGAATCTGGCGCGCCGATCGACCTCGCCATCATCGCTCGTCTCAGCCCTCAGCGCATCCTCGACCTTCTGCATCGCGGCGCGAAAATCCTTGGCCGGCCCAGCCCAGCGCGCCGAATAGATGCCGGGAGCGCCCGACAGGCCATCACAGGCCAGCCCGGAATCATCCGCCAGCGCCGGCTCGCCCGAGGCAAGCGCCGCAGCGAGCGCCTTCAGCTCTGCATTGCCCTGAAACGTGTCGGCGGTCTCGTCCGGCTCGGGCAGGCCAACCTCGCCGGCAGATACCGGCGCAAAGCCGATATCGGCCAGCAGGGCCCCCAACTCCCTGACCTTGCCGGGATTATGGGTCGCCGCGATTATGCGTCCAGGCGGTAGCTTTCGGTGGGTGGTCATGGGCGAAACTTCGGCCTTTCAGCTCTGGTGGCTGTACGGGGGTGGACTTACATATTGTTTTTCGATATGGTCCGGATCCATCCCGCCAGACAAGCTGCCCAGTGGCAAGTCGCGTTGAGGCTTGGGGAAGCTGTTTTGCCCGGCCGTAGCGGGTCGGGCTGATACCCGCAATCCTTGCGGCAGTGTCGGATCGGAGCCAGGAACAAATGCTGATGCGCGCGACCGGCCGCGGGTCGATCTCGTCATTCCTGAAGCTGGCAGTGGATGTCGCCTGGGTCGTGGCCTGCGCGCTGCTCGGCTTCATCTGGTTCATTGCCGCGCTGGCAATCTATTCCCTCATCACCGGCAATCCGACCTTCATCGACAATGTCGGCGAGAACACATTCAACACGCCTCTGAAGCTCGTTGTCTGGACCGTGATGGGGTCGATCCTGTGCGTCGGGGCGATGATTGTCTGCGCCTATCTTCGCGGTGTTTTCGAGACGCTGGTCGCGGGCGATGCTTTCGTCCCCGAGAATGCGCGCAGGTTCGGCGCCATCGCCATCGTGCTGGCCGCCATGGAAGCGTCCGCGATGTTCCTCGCGACAGTCACCAGGCTGATTTTCGGCGCGTTCGCACCCTCGGGCCAGACGGTCGCCTTCACATTCCCCAACATCAACCTGCCGATCTGGTTCGCCGTGCTCACCCTGTTCGTCCTGGCGCAGGTCTTCCGTGAGGGCGCAGCGATGCGCGAAGAGCAGAAGATGACGATCTGAATTCACATCCGGCAGGCGATGGTCCCGACATTGCACTTGCGGTATGGTTAAGGGCGAGGCGCGGCCCAGATTGCGTTGACGATGTTCCGGCGGATGGTCCGCCGGCATGGACAAAGGACGACAGCGGCGCCGATGGCGATCCGGGTTACTCTCGACAGGGTCCTGCTGGACCGGCGCATGTCGCTCACCGAGCTGGGCGATCGCGTCGGAATCACGCTTGCGAACCTGTCGATCCTGAAGACCGGCAAGGCAAAGGCCATCCGCTTCTCGACGCTCGAGGCGCTCTGCCGCGAACTGAACTGCCAGCCGGCCGATATCCTCGCCTGGGACCCCGACTCGGCCGCTGAGGCCGCCGACGACAATGCCCCCGCCGTCGCCGCAGAATAGTCTGGCCCTCTTGCGCATGCGAGCCGTGACGGCGCCTGGTTCAGACCTGATCTCCTCAACTCAGATCGATCGCGCGCTTTCGTCTGGCGCGGTGACCTGCGGGGCAGCGGCCGGTTCGGCAAATGCCGACCCCGCCGGCCTCTGAAACGATCGGCATCGCCGACCTCTCGACGGCTGACGGCGCGCGCACACGCCTGAAGCGCATCGACATCGCTGCCCAGCGCGCCTGTGGCGGAGACCCGGTCTGCAGCCCGCTCTTCCCGCGCCAACACGGGCTCTTCGAAAAATGCGTCAGGGATGCGGTCGCCAGCGCAGTCCGCACCGCCGACGAACCGATGATCGCGTCTGCACACACAGAAACCATGAAGCTCGCCTCGCGCTGATCGATCCTGGCGGCGCCCCCGCCCAGGCGCCTGACGGCGGGCTTGGCGGCCCGAAGCGGCTCTGCCGCGAAGCCCGCTGGTCTTTCGGGCCATACGCCGCTCAGGCGATCCAGCCTGCCTTTACCGCTTCTTCGGCTTGCCCTGACGCGGCTGCGCCATCAGCCAGAAGCCGAGCGTCATGACCTTGGCGTCATCAAAGAACGCCGCATCCACGCGGGCCAGGAAATCCTCGCGGGTGAATTCCACGCGGCGTACGTCTTCCTTCTCAGCGGCAAGGCCCGACGCCTTCGGGTCGACAAGGTCGTCCGTGCTCACAGGCGCGTAGTAGAGAAAGATCCGCTCCGAGCTCGATCCCGGCGAGACATAGCCGTTCGAGACCAGCGTGAGCCCATCCGCGCGATAGCCGACCTCCTCCAGCATCTCGCGCCGTATGCAGTCCTCGGGCTCCTCGTCCTCCTCGACCGACCCCGCGATCGCCTCGAGGATATAGCCCGGACCCTTGTCATGCGTGGCGATGCGGAACTGTTCGGCCAGCACGATCACGTCGCGCTCGACATCGTGGATCAGCGCCGCCGCGCTGTCGCCGCGCTCGAACACCAGCCGCGTCACACCGGTGAGCCTGCCCTTGCCCGCCGCACGATCGGCATCGAACACGTATTCGTCGATCTTGTAGCGGCCCTTGAAGACCGTCTTCTTCGAGGTGATCTCGACCGTCCGCGTCCTGGCGGTGCGCCTGGCTGTGGGAGGCTTGCCCGCAGGCCGCTTGGTGGTCGCCATCAGAGGCCCAGCGCCTTCCGCTGCGCCGCGAAAAGGTCCTCGCAACCAGCGTGGGCAAGATCCATCAGCGCGGCGAACTCATCGCGCGAGAAGGCGCGCTGTTCGCCCGTGCCCTGGATCTCGATCAGCTTGCCGCCCGAGGCCATCACGAAGTTTGCATCCACCTGCGCATCGGAATCTTCCGGATAGTCGAGATCGAGCACAGGCACATCCCTGTAGATGCCGCATGATACCGCTGCGACCTGGGCAGACAGAGGGTTCGTCTTGATCACGCCCTCCTCGACCAGATAGCGGCAGGCCAGCGCAAGCGCGACATAGGCGCCGGTGATCGCCGCCGTGCGCGTGCCGCCATCGGCCTGCAGCACATCGCAATCGAGCGTGATCGTGTTCTCGCCAAGCGCCTTCATGTCGGTGACGCTCCGCAGTGCGCGGCCGATCAGCCTCTGGATTTCCTGCGTGCGGCCGGACTGCTTGCCCTCGGCGGCTTCACGGCGCCCACGCGTGTGCGTGGCGCGCGGCAGCATGCCGTATTCGCCCGTGACCCAGCCTTCGCCCTTGCCCCTCTTCCAGCGCGGCACCTCGCCCGCCCATGAGGCGGTGCAGAGGACATGCGTGTGGCCGAACCTGGCGAGGCACGACCCCTCGGCATAGCGCGTGACGCCCGCCTCCAGCGTGATGGGGCGGAGCTGCTGTGGCGAACGGCCGGACGGGCGCATGAAGAACCTCTGATCAGATACAGCGCGGCTGGTAGCAGAGGCCAGACGAGGTTCCTACTCTGGTTTCGATCAGGGTGCGGTCGTCAACGCCGCGATCGTGCGCGGCTCGATGATGCGGTCGAGCGAATAGGCTTCCAGCACGGTCGGCTGCGTGCCTCCCGAGAGATAGACAAGGAACACATTACCCGGCTTGCCGTAGAGGGCGTCCTGGCCGCTCATCTGTCCGCACGGCGGCGCCATGCTGGAACCAAGGTTGATCTCGGCCGACGTGCCGCTTCCCCTGATCCAGCGTATCGGCTTCAGCACGGCCAGAGGCTGGCCGTTCATGTGGTCGAACGCCTTCGGCAAGCCCTTCGTCTTGTCCTCGCGCACATAGCGCACCAGCACGAGCGCTCCCGCCTCATCGAACAGGCGCACCTGCTGCTGCAGCTGCCAGTCGCGTGTCGCCTCGGCGTACTTCAACCCGTGCGCCGCGTTCCACGCCGTCGCCAGCGCCTCGACATCAGCCGCAGGCGTCCCCGAAGGCGCAGGAGGCGGCGGAGGCGGCGGAATGATCGAACAGGCAAGCGCCGGCGAGGCGAGCGCCGCCATCGCCAACGACATGGCAGCCGAAATCCCGATCCTGCCGAGCACTTTCATTGATCTGACCCCTGTCACGTTCCGTCCAGCGACCTTGGCCCTTAGGCAGACAGCCCGCAAGCCGCCCCGCACAGGCCAACCCTTATGGAACGCTCTATCATTACATGGTTGAACCGTGACGACTGGCCCCATACCTTGCCCGCGATGACCAGCACCCCGCACACCCCTCCCGGATCGGGCGCCGCCCCATCCGGAGCGCCCCTTTCGGCGTTCGCCGCGATGGACAAGCGCTCACGCGACATTTTCCGCGAGATCGTGCAATCCTATCTCGACACCGGCGAGCCCGTCGGCTCGCGCACCATCTCGCGCCGGGGCGTCGCCCTCTCCCCGGCCTCGATCCGCAACATCATGTCGGACCTTGCCGAGATGGGCCTGATCGACAGCCCGCACACCTCCGCCGGCCGCATCCCCACCCATGCGGGCCTCCGCATGTTCGTGGATTCCCTCCTGCAACTCGGCGAGCCGGGCGAAGACGACAAGCGCCAGATCGAAAGCCGCCTCGCGGGCTCGGGCCGCCGCATGGAGAATGTGCTCGGAGAAGCGTCCGAAATCCTCTCCGGCCTCGTCGGCGGCGCAGGCCTCGTCTCGACCCCGGCAGCCGACGCGCCGATCCGCCATGTCGAGTTCGTCCGCATCTCCAGCGAGCAGGCGCTCGCCGTCATCGTCGCGGAGTCCGGCGAGGTCGAAAACCGCGTACTCGCCCTGCCGCCCGGCCTGCCGGCATCATCGCTGCTCGAAGCCGGCAATTATCTCAACGCCCGCATGAAGGGCCGCACCCTGGCAGAGGCGCGCGCCGCCGTGCTGGAAGAAGTCGGCTCACGCCGCGCCCTGCTCGACCAGACCGCCGCCCGGCTGGTGGAGGACGGCCTCGCCCAGTGGTCCGGCGAGGATCCAGGCCGCGGCCGCTCCCTCATCGTGCGCGGTCGGGCCAAGCTTCTCGACGACCCGCGCGCCGGCGAAGACCTCGATAAGGTGCGCGATCTCTTCAAGGAGCTGGAGCGCTCCGAAAACCTGCTCAACGTGCTCGATACCGCGCGGGAGGCTGACGGCGTCCGTCTCTTCATCGGCTCTGAAAATCCGCTATTTTCCCTGTCGGGTTCCGCGATGATCGTCGCCCCCTATATGAATGGGGAGAGGAAGATTGTAGGGGCGCTGGGCGTGATCGGACCGACACGGCTGAACTATGCCCGCGTCATTCCCATGGTGGACTATACCGCACAGGTCGTCGGCCGGATTCTCGGCGGGGCCCGCGCGGACACAAAGAGAGAGTAGAGCCTGTCATGACGAACGAGACGCCGCAAAACGGCCAGACGGATGAGGACGCGCTCCTCGCAGCCGAGAGCGAAGGCATGGACCAGGCGGCGGGTCATCCGCCCGCCCCGGAGCCGCATCGGCTGGAAGCCGTCTGCGCCGCGCTCGAGAAGGAGCGCGACGTGCTGAAGGAAAACATGCTGCGCGCGCTTGCCGAGACCGACAATGTACGCAAACGCGCCAACCGCCAGATCGAGGAAGCGCGGCTCTACGCCGTCGAGAAATTCGCGCGCGATCTCCTCAGCGTCTCCGACAATCTCGCACGCGCTGTCGAGGCCGTGCCGGCTGACGCGCGCCATGCGCTCGATGGCGCCGTGAAGACCGCGTTCGAAGGCGTCGAGCTGACGCAGAAGGAAATGGTCACCGTCCTGTCGCGCCATGGCGTCTCCCCCATCGACGCCTCCCCCGGGGCCGCCTTCGACCCCGCCCTGCACCAGGCCGTCACGCAGGTGCCCTCGCAACACCCCGCCGGCTCCGTCGCCGAAC
>JBMOGP010000120.1:0-6905 GCA_049318285.1 Hyphomonadaceae bacterium | reverse complement strand
TCGCTAACCGACAGCGCATCCGCGCGGCGCAGCGTCATGTTCTCGCCGATCTTGGCGACCAGCCCGACCAGCATCTCGCCGATCGTGTTGCCTTGCGACGAAGTCGCATGCAGAGCCTTGGCAGCATCGCCGCCATTCGCCAGCGCCGCGCCGGCGACTTCACGCACCGCAGCCTGGAACTCGGCGTTCTTGCCGACGAAGTCGGTTTCGGAGTTAACCTCGACGAGGGCAGCTGACGTGCCGCTGGAGGCGAGACCGACAAGGCCTTCGGCCGCGATGCGGTCTGCCTTCTTGGCGGCCTTCAGGATGCCCTTCTCTCGCAGCCAGTCCCCTGCCGCTTCGATATCGCCGTTGTTTTCGACGAGCGCCTTCTTGGCGTCCATCATGCCTGCGCCGGTCTTGTCGCGCAGCTGTTTTACGAGCGCAGCGCTGATCTCAGCCATGTCATGTCTCCTGAGTTCATCCCTGCGCCCGCGCGGCCCGAAAACCGCGCTCCGCAGGCTGGTTCAAACTGTCCGTCGCAAGCGGACCATGCCGGCGCACTGTGTCACCGGCATGTCCGCGATTGCGTTACTGCGCGTCGGCGGTCGCCGTCACAGCCAGCGCCGGTTCGCTGACTTCGGCCCGGGCGCCGAGATCTTCGCCCGATGCCATCGACGAATCCGACATGCCGTCGAGAACGGCATCCGCAATGAGGCTGCAATAGAGCTGGATGGCGCGTGCAGCGTCGTCATTGCCCGGGATTGGGAAATCAACTTCCTGAGGGTCGCAATTGGTGTCGATGATCGCGACAACCGGGATGCCAAGCTTGCGGGCTTCCTTGACAGCGATCGCTTCCTTGTTGGTGTCGATCACGAACATCAGATCCGGCAGGCCGCCCATATTGCGGATGCCACCCAGCACGCGCTGCAGCTTGGCCTGCTCGCGCTGGAGACCGAGGAGTTCCTTCTTCGTGAGGCCGGTCTCGCCGCCAGCCTGCAGCATGTCGTCCAGATCGCGCAGGCGCTTGATCGAGTTCGACACGGTCGCCCAGTTGGTCAGAGTGCCGCCGAGCCAGCGATCGTTCATGAAATACTGCGCGCAGCGGCCAGCGGCCTCCGCGATCGCGTCAGCCGCCTGGCGCTTGGTGCCGACGAACAGCACGCGCCCGCCCTTGGCGGCCGTCTCGCGAACCTTAACCAGCGCCTGGTGCAGCAGCGGCACGGACTGGGAGAGGTCGATGATATGGATGCCGGACCGTTCGCCGAAGATGAACCCCTGCATTTTGGGGTTCCAGCGGTGAACCTGGTGTCCGAAGTGAGCGCCAGCTTCAAGCAATTGACGCATGGAAAAGTCGGGAAGTGCCACTGTCGTCTCCTGATCCGGTTGGCCGCCGCGGACAGAACAGGCTTGCGCCCGCACCGGAATGGGTCCGCGTGTCGGAATGGCGCGCGTTATACCTGTATTTCCGGCCCCGGCAAGCTCTGCCGCTCAGCGCGGCCGCCAGCACCAGCCCTCCCGCACCACCCTCCACCAGAACCGGCAGGTTCTGGACGCCAGATTCTGGCTCTCATTCGAGCAAATTCAGAGCACTACACCAATAAAGCCCGCCGATTCCCGACACGGGCGTCCTCCCGCCTTGAGACCTGTGAGATACTGCTCCCATCCATCCCGCATGGAGGACAGCCTTGCACCGTTCAACGGCGAAGGGTGGATGCAGGCGAGCGTGAGAGCCTCTCGGGCCAGCGAGACGGGGCGATTTTACGGGAACTGGTGCTGAACAGGCAGGCCCGCGCGCCGGCAGCCTCAACGGCGCCAAGCGGATGACATGCAGGCCGCTATGGGCGGGCTGCCGCTCAACACCTGCCGGGGACGCGGGATCTGCGAAGCCTTCTGTCTACCAGCAGCACCGCCCACAAGCGGAGACCCGGAAAGACAGAATCACAGGCGGTTCACACCGGCCTGAAGGAGAGCGCGTATCCGCCCCCTAAGCAGCTGCCGGGCGCACCTGGTTTACGCCCGGCACCGACTTGAACGCCTGCATCGCGACGAAATCCACCGGGTACTTGCCCTCAAGCGCAATCGTCACCACCCGATCGCCCTCGACCGGTATCTCCAGATGGATCGCCCCCAGCGCGTTTTGCGACGGCGACTTCTTCAGCCCCTCCGCCACGCTCGCAATCCGCCCCAGCGGCGCGTCCGGCGCCAGCCGCACCAGCAGCGTCTCGTGCGCACCAATGGATGCCTTGCTCAGCTCCTTCACGCTGTCCATCGAGAAGCGAAGCTCCTCCTCGACCTTCCGTACACGGACCATCACCAGAACCCGTCCACCGACCTCCAGCGAATCGCGCGAGCTCTGCAGCAGGTCATCATTCACGAACAACTCATACTCACCCGAAGGATCAGACAGCGTGACGATTGCAAACTTGCCTCCGGCCTTTGCCGGCTTCTCGACCCGCGCCCGGATCACGCCGATCATCGTCAGCATGTTCCGATCGCGCCCCACGATCTCGCGCTCCGCAGCCAGCGTCACACGCGACCGCATCGTGCCCAGCAGGTCGTCCAGCGGATGCCCCGACAGGAAGAACCCAACACTCGCCAGCTCATTGTCGAGCCGATCGGACTCGCCCCATGCTGGCGCATCCGGCAGGCGCATCGCCTGCTTCGGCTGGTCGCCGAACAGGCTGACCTGATTGGAACTGCGATCCTGCTCCGCTGCCACCGCAAGTGCCGATAGCACCGGCGCCGCAGCGAACGCCCTCGCCCGGTTCGGCTCGATGGGCGTGAACGCCCCCGCCTTTGCCAGCGCCTCGAAACACCGCCGGTTCACCAGTCGCGGATCAACGCGCTCGGCAAAATCCTGCAGGTCCTTGAACGGTTCCGTCCGCCGCGCCGCCTCCACCGAGAGCATCGCTGGCTTGCCGACGCCCTTGATGGCGCCCAGCGCATAGCGAACACTTTCATTCTCGACCGTGAAGTCTGCGCAGGAATGGTTTATATCCGGCGGCAGCACCGGCACCCCCATCCGCCGCGCTTCCTGGAAGAACACGGCAAGCTTGTCGGTGTTGCCCACATCAAGGCTCATGGACGCAGCGAGGAACTCAACCGGGTGGTTCGCCTTGAGCCACGCCGTCTGGTAGGTGAGCAGCGCATACGGCGCAGAGTGAGATTTGTTGAAGCCGTAGTCCGCGAACTTCGCGCAGGCCTCGAACGTCATGTCGGCATCGGACTCCTTGATGCCTTTCTTCAGCGCACCTTCCATGAAGCGCACGCGCTGCTTGTCCATCTCGGCGCGGATCTTCTTGCCCATCGCTCGGCGCAGCAGGTCGGCCTCGCCAAACGAATAGTCCGCCATGTCCCGCGCGACCTGCATCACTTGTTCCTGGTAGGTGATGATCCCGAAAGTCGGCTCCAGGATCGGCTTGAGCCAGGGCGTCAGCGTCTCAGTGTAGTAAGTCGTTTCCTCCAACCCCTTCTTGCGGTTGCAGTAAGTCGGGATGTTCGCCATCGGCCCCGGCCGATACAGCGCCACAAGAACGATCAGGTCCTCGAACCTGTCCGGCGCCATGTCGACCAGCGCCCGCCGCATGCCCTGGCTTTCCACCTGGAACACGCCAACGACATCGCCCTTCTGCAGCATCTCGTAGGTCCTGGCGTCATCCAGCGGCAGCTGCGCCAGATCCACCGTCACACCCTTGTCCGCGATCATCTTGATCGCGCGATCAATGACGGTGAGGGTCTTCAGTCCAAGAAAGTCGAACTTCACGAGGCCAGCGGCTTCAGCCCACTTCATGTTGAACTGGCTCGCCGGGATGTCCGACCGCGGATCGCGATAGAGGCCTACAAGATCTACCAGCGGCCGGTCGCCGATCACGATGCCCGCCGCGTGGGTCGAAGCGTTGCGATACAGCCCCTCCAGCTGTTGCGCCGTCTCGAACAGGTGCGCGACTTCCTCCTCGGCCTCGATCGCCTCGTCGAGCTTCGGCTCCATCTCCCGCGCTTCAGCAAGGGTTGGCGGCTTCGCTGGATTAAACGGCACCAGCTTCGCCAGCTTGTCCACCTGGTGGAATGGCAGCTGCAGGACACGCCCCACATCGCGCAGCACGGCCCGCGCCTGCAGGGTGCCGAACGTAATGATCTGCGACACGCGATCAGCGCCATAACGCTGACGGACATATTCGATCACTTCGCCACGGCGTTCCTGGCAGAAGTCGATGTCGAAGTCAGGCATCGAGACCCGCTCAGGATTCAGGAAGCGCTCGAACAGCAAGCCAAACCGGATCGGATCGAGATCCGTAATGGTGAGCACCCATGCGACCAGCGAACCAGCACCAGAACCACGCCCTGGCCCGACGGGAATGTCCTGCGCCTTGGCCCACTTGATGAAGTCGGCAACGATCAGGAAGTAGCCCGGAAACCCCATCCGCTCGATGATGCCGAGCTCATACGCCAACCGCTCCTCATAGACGGATATCTCTGCTGCAGGCTGCACGATCCTCAACCGCGCCTTCAGCCCCGCCTCCGCCTGCAACCGCAGTTCCGCCGCCTCATCGCGTCCGCGCCCGGTGTCGAACGGCGGCAGGATCGGCTTGTGCTTGGTCGGCCTGAATGCACAGCGCTTCGCGATCTCGACCGTTGACGCCAGCGCCTCCGGCAAGTCCGAGAAGGCGGCCATCATCTCTGCCGGCGACTTGAGATACTGCTGCGGCGATACGCGCGGTCGCTCTGCCTGGCTCACATACGCCGAGTTCGCGATGCACATCAGCACGTCATGCACGGGGTGCTGTTCAGGCTTCGCAAAGCGCACATCGCACGTCGCAACCAGCGGCAGGCCGAGCTCATAGGCGAGTTCAACCATCACCCCTTCGGCAGCAGCCTCCTCCTCGATTCCGTGCCGCTGCAACTCGACATACAGTCGATCACCGAATGCCGCGTGCAGCTCCTGAAAACGCGCACGCACCTCGGGGACCTTTCCGGCCGCCGCGCGCCGGTTCAGCAGCCCACCCCCACCACCCGTCAGGCAGATCAGCCCGTCAGAATGTTCGATCAGGGTCGCCAGCGACACCTGGTTGTCACTGCCGGCCGGTGCGAGGAACGAAGCCGACGAAAGCTTCATCAGGTTGCGATAGCCGGCCTGGTTCTGCGCAATCAGCGCCAGCGAACCCGTCTCGCCCGAAACGCCGGGCTCAAGGATGGACAGCGTCAGTCCAGTGATCGACTGCACGCCCTGCTCTGTCAGCGCATCGGCAAGCTCGAGCGCGGCAAACAGGTTGGCGTCGGTGACCGCAACGGCAGGCACTGCATTCGCTGCGGCCCACTTCGCCAGATCCTTCGGGCGGATCATGCTCTGCAGCAGCGACAGGGCCGTCCGCACGCGCAGGTGAATGAAACGTGGCGCTTCCGTCATGTCAGGCCTCGGTCGGTCAGGCCGAACCTAAACCTGCCCGGCTCTCGCCGGCGCAGGCTCAAGTCTGCCTTCGTGGAGCGTCAGGACGCGGTCCATCACGCTTGTCAGTTCCACGTTATGGGTCGCGACGAGGACCGCCACCCCCTCCTGCTTCGCAATGTCGAAAAGGTTCTGGAAAACCAGGCGGGACGTGTTCGGATCCAGGTTCCCCGTTGGCTCGTCGGCAATCAGCACCTTCGGCCGGTTGGCCAGGGAACGCGCGATCGCCACACGCTGCTGTTCGCCGCCGGAAAGCTGGCCAGGACGATGGTGATCACGCTCGACCAACCCCATCTGTCGTAGCAGCTCCTGTCCGCGTTTACGGGCCTTCCCCCGCGACATGCCGTTGATCATCAGCGGGGCCGCCACATTGTCGACGGCGTTGAGCTCCGGCAGCAGGTGGTGGAACTGATAGACAAAGCCCAGCCGCTGCCGCCGCGCCAGCGTTCGTGCGTCGTCCGACATCGTCAGCGCGTTCTTGCCGTTGAAGTTGACAAGCCCCGTCACATCGAGCGAATTCATGGGCACATTCACCATAAGGCCGTTCAGCATCACATACCGGAGTTTCACGTCGGACTCGAGAAACAGCCGCTTCGCCTTGCGGGGGCCCGTCGTGAACTCCGTCTGCAGATAGACATACTCCGTTTTCGCTCCGTCCGCAACCGGAGTCAGCACATTCACATCCTTCGCCGCAAACCACGGTCCCGGCAACACGGACTCTGCAACAACGGGTTCCATCGTCGAGAGCCAGAATAGTCCCGTTACCCCCGCCGGACGTCCCTGCGGCTTGCCTTCCTGGAACTTCGTCCCATCAATTTCCAGCGCAAAAACGATACGTCCCGTCTTCGCCGCCTCGGTCACATCCACCAGGTACGACGATTCTGCAAAGGCCCGCAAAGGCTGTTTCAATGCCGCCAATTCGCCGTTGATCCACAGTCGCCCTTCCGGCACGATTCCATAGAACCAATACGATCCCTCGAAGTTCAGCAGAACCTGTTTCCCCTTCCAGCTCTCCGGGACTTGAATCGTCCGACGGAATCCGGCAATCGTTTTCGTCGGCAGCCCGACCGCCGCGAACGTGCCGAGCCGAACCTTCCGCCAGGCGCGGTCATCGAACACAGATTGATTCCACTTCTCAGACGGCAACTCGGTCGAAACCCTCCAATCGTCCGCAAGCGAAATGATGTCCGACGGTATCTCAACGGTTTCACTCATCGGCGGAACCTTCTCGATCGCGCGCCAGATTTCGGAAAGGCTCGCGAACCACTCCAGCGAACTGCGAGAGATATCCGCCCTCGGGGCCGTGAAAATACGCGTCTGCATCGAGGTATACTCGGCGGACGGAATCGTCAGCCAGCCGTCCTTCCATTCGCCTGCCCGCCGCGGATGCCCCAGAGCACCCGTTTCGCGCAGAACCCCCGGTTCCGCCGGACACTTCACCTGAACAGAGGCGTTCTGAGTTTCCTTCGTGAGATTCGCT
>JBMOGP010000119.1:0-6918 GCA_049318285.1 Hyphomonadaceae bacterium | reverse complement strand
CATAATCGCTAAAGGAAATCGCGCGGAACCGGACAACTACTTTGACAGCTACCGCATGGGACGAGTTGCGCCGTCTCGCGCTGCCACAGAAGGGCGTAGCGTCCCTGGGCGAGGTCTATGCGGCGCGCGTAGACGCCTTCGACATTGGCTACAAGGTGCGTGAGCACGGGCCGTCCGAGTTGCTGCTCCAGCCGGTGCGCGGTTGATTGCAACTCGCGCGACGCCAGCCGATCGAGCGCATCGGGCGACAACGCCATGTCGGTGCGGCCCATCACGCCCTGCTCGATGAGGAAGAGCCGCCGCCTTTGCAGCGCCGCCTCGAACTCCCGCGTAAAGCCTCCCGGTCCATCCGGCATCGGCTCCTCGCGCGCTAACACACGGTCCAGATGGGTGAGGCCAAGGGCTTGCTCCTGTTCGCCTAGGGTCCAGTAGCTCGTGATGCGCGCCTGCACCGGCGTCCGCGCCAGACGCTTTGCTTCGTAGTTCAGCGCGCGCTTCTGGTGGTCCGGCGCGATCTCGAACACGCCATCGGGCCTGCGGGCGACGAACCCTGCGCGCCGCATCGCCTCCAGCCGGCGCACGTTCGCCGCCATTAGGTTGAGATCGGCGTGTGGCTCAAGCGCGGCGTGGTGAGCGGGGGAGTAGCGCCCGCCCGTTTCGGCGGCGATCCGCGCCACGGCCTTGTCGGCGGGCTTCAGCGTGGGCGCGCGCGGCTCGAACTCGACAATCGCGCCCGGCACTGCGCCCGCGAACACGGCGAGATCCTCGGTGCGCTCGAAGCCAGCATAGCGCAGACGCCCTTGCGCATCCTCGATGACGGCGACCGTCCGCTCGGACAGCTCGTCGACCATGCCGACATGCACCAGCCGCCCGATCGCCGGCGCGCTGCGATCGGCCTCCAGGATGTCGAAATCGGCGAGAGCCAGGCCCTCAACGCGTTCCAGCATCCGGTTGATCTCGATGCGCTCGCCCAGGGCTTCAAGGTTGGTCTTGAGGTCGTCCGCCAACGCCCAGCGGCCATCTGCATGGCGCGCGGCGAGACCCCAGACTTCCAGCCGTTCCAGTCGGCCGATGAGGTCCGTGCGGCCATGCTCGGGCGTGTCTAGCAAGCCGTTCCGCATCCGGTGCATCAGCTCGTGGTCGAGCGGCGTCAGCGACGGCGACGCGATCTCCTTCGCGCGGGACACGTCGGGGGAGAGCGCCGGGCGTGGCCCCAGCACGCGGGTCGCCACTTCCTGGGCGTGCTCGCGAATGCCGTGGGAAATGACCTTGCGCGGGATCACGAGATCGGTCCCATCGGCGCGTCGGCCTCGGATCAGCACATGGGTATGCGGATTGTCGGTGTCCCAGTGATCGACCGCCGCCCATTCCAGCCGCGTGCCGAGCTTCGTCTCCAGATCGCCCATCACTTCGCGCACGAAGGGCTTCAGGTCTCCCAACGCCGCGCCATCCTCGGCGCTGATGATGAGTCGGAAGTGACGTGTGTCGTTGGCCCAGCTCGTCGTCATGGCCTTGGCGTCAACGCCTTCTCGCGCGCCGTCATAGAAGACGTAGAGCCCGCGATCCTCGGCGCCGTCGCGCGCCAGATAATCCACCTGGCGCGACAATTCGGGCGCTGCTTCGGGGGACGCAGCGCGTTCGAGTTCCGAAGGCGCCCCGCGCGCGTTGGCGCGGCCTTCGCGGGCGAGATACGCCACATGGGTCTTGAGCGGCGCGGCCTTTCCGGTGCCATGCGCTACGATCCGCGCCTTCACCACGACGCGCCGTTGCGCGCCCGAGAAGCCGCGTGTGGACTTTGCCCCGCCCTTTCGGAAGTGGGCGCGAAGGCCGGATGGCTTCGCCGTCTTCGCAGCGCCGGACCCTAGGCGTTTGGCGCGGCCGATCACGCCCTGCATCGGTCCCTGGATCGGCGACCTGTCGCGGCCCATTCGGCCGATGCGCACCTCGAAGATGTCGTCGCGTGTCGCCATGCACCCGATGAAATCACGTGCACCTTCGCCTTTCGAGTGCTTGCACGTCACCCGCGACCACACCTTTTTTCCACGTCACACGACAGGCGTATCCACGGTGGAAAAAATGCTGTGCAGACAAGGCCCGTGGAAGAATTCCACGGCGCCTGCTCTATCTTGTCCTCTACCGTGTCTTCAGTTATCCGAACGGCGCATCGTCACTGGAGACCTCAATGGTGGACGTCTTCGTCAGCTACAAGAAGGAAGAGCATCCGATGGCCGAGCGGGTCATCGCTCTCCTTCAGGCCGCCGGCTATTCGGTCTGGTGGGACCAGGATTTGACGCCCAGGACAAGCTGGGACGCCGGGATCGAGCGGGAGATTGCGGCGGCCAAGGCAGTACTGGTTCTGTGGACGCCCAAGAGCGTGGACGAGAAGAGCTTCGTTCGGAAAGAGGCCGCCTACGCTCAGGATCATGGCAAGCTCGTGCCGGCGATGCTGATTGCATGCGACCTGCCGTTGCGTTTTCGCGATACGCAAACAGCGAATTTGGTGGGTTGGGACCAGAGGGACTCAGCGCATCCTGAATGGCAACGCGTTGTTGAGTGGATTGCTTCAATCGCTGGCATCAAGCAGGCGCGCGCGAGCGGCGCGCATCAACGTCGCGAGACAGAACTGACTGCCAAACCTATTGGGCAAGTCGCCCATCTACAGGTTGAACGAGTAGCTCAGATAAGCGCCGGCGGCTCAAGTTTCCACATCTATTGGAACAATGAGCGACTGGGTGAAATTCGGATGGGGAATTCGTCTGCTTTTGATTTGCCCGTCGGTTCTGGTCAATTTCAGATCGGAATGTATCACGCGCTCAAACGAACGCTGCATTTGACAGCGCCCCTCAATCTCAGCCTTCGTGAAGGTGAGGTTACACGGGTAAAGATCAAAGTCGGATCCAATTTATGGGGTTTCCCTCCGCTGCTGTTCTGGGTCAACGATGAGACGACGCAGCAGACGCGCGGGTGGGTTGAAAACAAGTAGTCAGCCCAGTCGCCTCGGCTCAGGCATACGTACAGCGCTGCGACTCTTTAGCGGAGGGGCAGATTTCCTTTGCCTGCATTTCGTTCATCCAATCGGCAATAGCCTGCGCCTTTGACGCCGCCGTGAAGATCGCGCGCGGATCATCCTTCAGAACTTCCAGCCAGGATGCGATGTAGGCCGCATGATCCGGTCGGGGTTGGTGCGCGATACCCAAGTCTGCGAGCACGAATCCGGCCGCCATCTCGACGCACATTTCTTCGGCTGCGTAGGAGCGCGACCCGAAGCGGCCTGTGAGGTCGCGGTCGAGGCGGTGCTTGGCGCCGGTGGCGTGGCCGCATTCGTGGATCGCCACGCCGTAGTAAGACGCCGCATCGCAAAAGCTCGAAAAGCACGGCAGATGCACGGTGTCGGTCGAGGGGCGATAATAGGCGCTCTCCCCGCCATGCTCGATGACGACGCCAAGCGACGCGAGGAAGGCCTCGGCGTGCGCGTGGCGCTCGGCTTCGTCGAGCACGGGCGCCGGCTCGGGCTGATACCCATCGACCTGCGCCACGTTGAAGACTGAATAACCGCGCGCGAAGAACCGGCGCCTGCCAGCTGATTGGTCGGCATCATCAGCTTCATCCTGCTCGCCTTGGTTCGCGCCAGAGGTCTTCCAGAACACGACGAGGCTGGCGCGTTCGCCCTTGCGGACCTGCGCGCCGCGCTCGCCCCATTGACGATACGTGCCCCAGAGGCCGGAGGCGTAGCCACGCGCTTCGCTCGCTGCCCAGAGGGCGAGCACGTTCACACCGCGATACACCTTGCCGGACAGCACATTGGCGGGGCGAAAAACGGCGCTGCCATCATGATGCCAGGGCGCACGATATTCGCCGGCGCCTTTCTCGATGGCGGCGATGATCTCGTCGGTGATGCGCGCATAAACGTCGGCGCGGGACGGATTGGATTGATCTGACATAGGAAGCGACTCCGGTCGCACCCAGGGCGCGGTCGGGATGACCGAGCCCCGGCGACGGAGCCGCCCCTCGCGACGTGCGGACGCGGCCTGCACCCGCAGGGCAGGAACGGAGTGGAGGACGGCGTCAGCCGTTGTGGGGCGCGTCCGAACCGGCGCGCGGCTCAGGACGGAGACGGGGTGAGGTCGAGAAGAACGACGACACTGGCGCTGTGCAAAATCGTCGAGTAGCTACAAGGCTTCGGCGGGGTGCGGGAAGGGATCGATGGCTGACGTTTTTTTGTCATACAAACGCGAGGATCGGCCGACGATTGAGCCGTTGATTCCGGTCCTCGAGCGCTTGGGGCTCACGGTTTGGACCGATCAAGCGATTGAGCTCGGGAAGAATTTTTCTGACAGTATTGTTGACGAGCTTCGAGCTGCAAAAGTCGTAGTCACGTTATGGACAGAGGCATCTACTCGATCGCAATGGGTTCTCCGCGAAAACGAACTGGCGCTCCGAGATGGTAAGCTGTTGCCGTTCCGTGAAGAAAGCCTGCCTGCGTCAAGCGTGCCTCTTGGCTTTAGTTCACTTCAGACTCCGGTGTTCACGATCGATGCTGTAGTCGACGCGATACTTTCTAGAACAGCAATTGCCGAGGAAGTCGCTTCTAAGAGCTCCAGTCAACTGCGCGAACGTCGTGAACCCGCTAGACTGGATACAGACGCGCTTAAGCGGGAGCTCGGGGTCGGAACACAAGGGCGACAACAACAGGGACCAATCCCCAGACAGACTTCCAAACTCGGTCAAGCTGACGGCGGGATTTTTTCCAAGCTGTTCAGACCGCGCAGAAGGATGCTCTTCTCCTATCGGCGGCTAGATAGTACCGCCCATACCGGTCGAATGTACGATCGGTTGACCAAGCGATTTGGAAAAAAATCAGTGTTCATGGACATTGATGCAATTCCTCTTGGTGAAGATTTCAGAGATTACCTTCGCCTTCAAATTCGGAAATGCAATTTGGTTCTGGTGGTCATCGGCTCTGGTTGGCTGGACGAGCAGGATGCCACAGGCGCACGCAAGCTCGACATTGAGACGGATCCAGTGCGACTTGAGATCGAAATAGCACTCCAAGAGGGCATCCGACTGATACCGGTGTTGATTGGCAACACTCCCATGCCTCGCTCGGATCAACTGCCAAAGCCGCTAGAGCCTCTAGCATTCCGAAATGCGGCGCTTGTTGACGAGGGCAAAGACTTTCACCCTCACATGGATCGCCTGATCGAGGGTATTCTAAAAGTTACTTGAGCCTCCGTTTGGTGCTTCATCGAGAAGAAGAGCGGTTTGGGCGGCCGATACGGCCGCCCATGAGCGTCGGCTAGGCCGATTTGACGGCTGCCACTTTCGCCTTCCCACGAGCCAGCACCTCAAAATCTCCGAACGGCCCGACCACAAACTCGATGATGTAACGCGTCTGGCCCTTGTCGTTCTCGTAGGAGCTCGGTCGGACCTGGCCGGTGAGCCGCACGCGCGTGCCTTTCTGCACTTGCGCTTCGATGCGTTCGACCTTGCCGGGCGGGAACACCGCCACGCGATGCCAGTAGGTGCGCTCGGCCCATTCGTCGTCGTCGCGCTTCCAGCGCTCGGAGGTGGCGACGGAGAGGATGGCGATCTTCTTGCCTCCCTTGATGTCCTTCAACTCGACCTTGCCTACGTTGCCGACGATTTCAAACGATGCCTTGTCCATGATCTTCGCTCCATTCCCGGTGGAGACGTTCCGCCGGGGTCGCGCTCGCGACGCCCTCACAAAGCGGCCGGATCAGGGAGCAAAGCGATGGCCGCGCAAGGGGTTGGTGCGGGCTGGAGCGCAGCGACGACACGGCCCCTTGCGCGGACGCCCGACGGACGCGGCATGGGCGGAGAAACGAGAGCGCGCTGCGGCGGAGCTAAACGCGAAATTTGAGCGATGGTCGGACATTGCGCCCGTTATCGACATGAGTTTCGGGAGGGGAGAGAAGGACGTGGGTCGGCGGAGGTTTTCTCAAATGTCCAGATCGTAGCGGGCGCGCAGACGAACAACATGAGGTCCGAGCCAATCCGGCGCGGCTACCTGCTCCCAGTTTCGCCAGAGGTCGGCATAGGACATGAACGAGAAGGACGGAACGCCGCCGGCGACGGCGGCCGCAAACCGCTCGGTCTCCCAGCGATGGTCACGGAAGTGCGCATAGGCGTCGGCGTTGCGCGGTTCCCAGAAAATATAGAGGAGATGGACGCGCCGGCCGGGAAACGTATGGGCGAGACCAAAGGCGTGTTTGACGAGCTGAGCGGCGTCGAGCGAGCGATACAGATCGGGCGTTGCAAGCATGGCCTGCATCTGGGCGAACCAGGGGCCGTTGCGCCGATCGTCGTGGATTTGCGCCGTATACGCGTCGGCGAACTTCGCACGGTGTGGCGAAAAGTGCTCCAGACACTTCGATTCCACTCCGATCACGCCCGACGAGCCTTCTACGACAAGGTCGAGATTGGGCGGGCGGCGACCGGCCAGGCCGTGCGGGCACTTACGTTCGAATTGTAGCGCGTCGAACGCAACCTGATTGGTGAGACTCAATTCCTGCGGTGCCCGCTTGAATGGCGCGAAGGTGTTCGCCGCCAGCGCCGATGACGAATGCGCCGCCCGGAACTTACCTTCGAGTTCGCCGCCGTCGCCCTGACGGAAATCGTCTTCGATGTCGGTGAAATTGACGCCAGCGATGAGATTGTCGCGTACGTCGGCGACATAGCCCTTCGAGTCGATCGCGACGTCGGGCGCACTTCCGGCAAGGGCGGCTCGCAAGGCGGCGCGCGCACGTTCGCCTAGTTGCCGAGGGGAAACTGAATTCGTCATCCTTAGGACCTGATAGCAGAACGGTGGCCGGTAATCCCCCCTGAAAATCAGGGGCTGTGATGGTGGAATTTTCTCGGCATGATGGACGAGGAGATTTCGATGAAGAAGAGCCGATT
>JBMOGP010000118.1:0-6945 GCA_049318285.1 Hyphomonadaceae bacterium | reverse complement strand
CAGCAACATGAGATCATCCATCCGCCCGCACCTCGCCCCCCCCAGACAGATCGGGGAATCGGACCTGGTCGTCGCGCGTTTCGTTTGCGGTTTGGGAAAATCCCGGGCCGGAAGCGGTGCGCTGCCTTTAACTGGCTCGCTTCGGGACTTGGCCCACGCGCCAGCTTGGTTAAGGTGCGAACGGCCCAGACAGGGTCCGGCTTCGTTCGCAATGCGCAACCGGTACATACGGTCGCCGAGGAGACCTGAACATGGCCCATGAGTTCCGCTACGTCCGGTCCGGCGATCAGTCCATTCGCGTAGCTGTGATCGGCTCAGGCCCTCTTGTGCTTATGGTGCATGGCTGGCCGGAGAGCTGGTATTCCTGGCGCCACCAGATGGGACCGATCGCGGACGCCGGATATACCGCCGCAGCCATCGACGTGCGCGGCTATGGCGGCTCGTCCAAGCCGCATGCGGTCGAAGCCTATGACATGCAATCCATGATCGCGGACAATCAGGCAGTAGCCGATGCGCTGGGCGGCGGGAAGGCGATCCTGGTGGGACATGACTGGGGCGCGCCGATCGTGTGGAACACAGCATGGGCTGACCCCGAGCGCTTCACCGCCGTCTGCGGCATGTCGATCCCGCACATGGGCCACGGCTCTGCACCGATGATTGATGTCGCGCGGAAGATGTTCACGGAGAACGGGCTTTTCTTCTACATGGTGTATTTCCAGGACGAAGGCGTTGCTGAGGCCGAGTTGGAGGCCGATGCAGGCGATACGATCCGCCGGATCTATTTCGCATGGTCGGGGGACGCGCCTGAGGGCGGCTGGCCGATCGGCAAGAAGCACGGCGAGCCATTCCTGCCGGGGATGAACAATCCCGAAAAATTCCCTGCCTGGCTGAAGGATGGGGACATCGACTACCTGGTGAAGGAATTCGAGGGATCGGGCTTTCGGGGGCCACTGAACCGCTATCGCAACTTCCATCGCGACTTCGCCGTATCGTCGCGCCGCGCGGGCGTGAAAATCTCCCAGCCTGCCCTGTTCATGGCGGGCGACAGGGACATGGGCATCCGCATGTTCGGCCGGGACATCGAACCGCGCATGCGCGCTCACTTCGACGATCTGCGCGGTTTCCACATGATCCCCGGCGCGGGCCACTGGAACCAGCAGGAGAAACCAGCCGAGACCAACCGTCTGCTGCTGGACTGGCTGACGTCACTGTGACAGCCACGACGCCCGGGTCAGCGCCAGTTACTAACGAGAGGTATATCCAGGCCGCAGAAATTCCGCTGCCGGTGCGGATTGGAGCTTAACCCTGATTTGCTACCCATCGGGATCGTCCGAGGGGCAACACAGCGATGTCCAGTCAAAACACACAGTCAACCTTCCTGCTTGCGGATTCCGACCAGCATTCACGTAACCTGCTCGCTGAGGTTCTGCGCGCGGCGGGTTACTTCATGATCGACACCGTGCGCAACGGCAATGAACTTCTCGAACGCACCTGCGACACTCATCCGCGCATAGTGATTACGGCATCGCGCATTCCTGGCCTGTCCGGCCTGCAATACACGCGCATGATCCGGGCCGGCTATAAGGAGGTGTCGCGCCAGACCTCCATCATCGTCATGACGGATACGCCGACCAAGGGGTTTCTCGCCGCAGCCCAGCAGAGCGGCGCCGATGAAATGCTGGTACGTCCGTTTTCGTCGCAAGCTGTCCTGCTTCGCGTGAAGTCGGTGCTTGAGCGCCCCCGCGAATTCGTCGATTGCGCAGTCTATGTTGGTCCCTGCCGGCGCCGGCGGATGGTCGAGCAGTATGTCGGCCCGATGCGCCGCTTCATCGACCCCATCGGTACTGAAGGAGCGGCTTCGCCCTGGGAGCATGAGGAAAACCGGGTCGCCGTGCGCTCCTGCGTGAAAAAGATCAGCGAGCTTTCGAGCGGGCTCACGGCGATGGATCGTCGCAAGCTGCGTGAAATCTTCTTTGCTGTTAAGGAAACCCAGCAGAAAGCCGACGAGGTCAGGGACGAGATGATGGGCGAGGCCGCGCGTTCGCTTGGCCGCTATATCATGGCGATCGGGGCAAACGGCACGGCGGATCCTGAGGTGCTGACAACTCACATCGACGCCATGCATACGCTGGGTGTGCTGACCGGCGAACATCACCTTGAACGCGAGAACCTGATCGCAGGCCTGAAGAAGGTCGTCGACAAGCGGCTTGGCCGCACGCAGGCCGCGTGACAGGGCATCTGGACTGAATGAGGTGGATCCTCGATCTCATTGAGAACGCAGCCCGACTTGCATCGCATGCTCGGGTTGAGCTGACCTGACTGGCGTCTCTCGCAGACCTCGAAGCGCAAAATCTTCCGGCAATTCCGGCACAGCCTCGTGACTGTCGTTGATCAGGCCAGATGCGATCGGTGCGATGTACTCGCAAACCAGCAGCTTATCGACCTGCCGCCCCTTCAAGGCGGCATAAGGCGAAGATGGCCGGAAAGAGCCTGGCTCCAGGTCATCATGCGACCCGATCAGGAAACATGCCGCCTTGCCCGGCAGTTCCCTCGCTGAGCAATACAGCTGCCCCTCAGGCGCCCTCTCTGTCCAGCCTGATGATCAGCGGCAGGCCGCCAGACGGATCTGAGCGGCCTGGGCTCGCTCGCCCACGCCATTCTCGTCCAGGCCAGGGACTGAGGACGCGACGTCCGGGTCGCTCTCACGCGGTCTCAGCGTGATCGCCCCACCGAGCCAGCGGACCGTCACAGGACTGGGGATGCCAAGCCGGCGGCGGTTTCCGACTGCTATTGCCAGGGAAAACCCAGGGGCGCGCGAGAGGCCCGGTTGATAACGCAAGCACGGCAAGAGCGACATTCGAGCCGGATGCAGACGACGAGGTATCGACGGGGATCCGGCTGGGCAGCTTACTCGGTCAAACGACCGCACCTGAAAGAGGCAGGCTTCCGTTCACTGACACCCGGGTCAATGAACGCCTGAAAAGCGGCAGGTTCCGCACCATCCCCAGGCTTGGAGCATCCGTGCCATTGACGCACGCCCCTGCCCAGGGGCAGATGGCGACAACGACAGCACCCGCCGGGAGGCGCGTGCTGCCGGCAAGATCGATCGATCCCCGCGGGAGAGAGCTGCACCCCATTCTTCCTGGTTGAGGAGTGGCGCAGCCGCCGAAGGCGCAACCGCCCCGGAAACGCTCAGGCAAAAGGGCCGCGGGAGTGACGATAACGCTGGAAAGCGCGGATTTGGTTCCGCCGCCGACGGAGTAAGCGCTTCAAAGGAGGCGTGAATCTCTCAGGCACATCCGACAGCGGGGGCGCGATCGCGGAAACGCGGTTCTGCGCAGCTGTTGGAGTGGTAATGACGGACGCCTCGAACACACCCCTGAAAACGACCCCGCTGCACGGGCTGCATGTGCGGCTCGGCGCGCGCATGGCGGAGTTCGGCGGCTATGACATGCCGATCCAGTATGCCGACGGCATCATGGCCGAACACACCTGGACGCGGAGCCATGCCGGGCTGTTCGACGTCTCGCATATGGGGCCCAGTTTCCTCTCCCTGCCCCAGCTGGGCGGCGGAGATGAAGCGCACAGGAAAGTTGCCGCCATCGTTGAACGGCTTGTCCCTTCCGACATCTCGGGCCTCGCCCCCGGCAAGGTGCAGCTTACCGTCCTGCTGGATGCAAATGGTGGGATCATCGACGACCTGATGATCGGCCGCCCGCTCCGCGCTGATCAGCAGGGCATGCTCTATATCGTCGTGAACGCCGGGACGAAAGAGAATGACTTCGCGTTGATCGCAGAGGCGGCAGGCATGGAGGCCGAGCTTCATCGTGCTGACGAACGCGCACTTGTCGCCATTCAGGGACCAGAGGCAGAAGCTGTGATCGCCGGGATCCTGCCCGAGGCTGTGCCGCTCACCTTCATGACGTTCTGCGAGATCCGGAATACCGCCTTCGGCAACATCATCGCCACGCGCTGCGGCTATACTGGCGAAGATGGATTCGAGATCCTTCTTCCCGCCGAGCACGGCGAGGCCTTCGCCAACCGCCTGCTCGAAGACCCTCGCGTCAAATCCATCGGCCTCGGCGCCCGTGACTCGCTTCGACTTGAAGGTGGGATGTGCCTCTATGGCCATGACATCGACATCTCGAAAACGCCCGTTGCCGCCTCCCTGTCATGGATGATCTCGAAGGCGCGGCGTGAACGCGGCGACTTTCCTGGCGCCGGCCGCATCCTGCGCGAACTGAAACAAGGCGTCCCGTCCAAACGCGTCGGCATCAGGCCGCTGGGCCGCGCGCCGGCGCGCGAAGGCGCGGAAATCCAGAACACGGATGGCGAGACCATCGGGGTCATCACATCAGGTGGCTTCGGCCCGACAGTGAACGGGCCGGTGGCCCAGGGCTATGTCGACGCGACCTATGCGAAGGCTGGCACACCAGTGAAACTGATCGTGCGCGGCAAGGCGCTGGAGGCGGAAGTCGCGACGCTGCCGTTCGTGCCTGCGAAATACAAACGCTAGAGGGGATTTGAGATGACCACGTACTACACCAGCGAACACGAATGGATCAGTGTCGACGGCGACGTCGGCACAGTGGGCATCACGAAATTCGCAGCCCAGAAGCTCGGCGATGTCGTGTTTGTCGAACTTCCGGATGTCGGCAGGTCGGTGAAGAAGCAAGCCGACATGGCCGTGGTCGAGTCGGTGAAAGCTGCCTCTGACGTCTATGCGCCTGTCACCGGCGAAGTCACTGCAGCCAACGCCGCCATTGTGGACGAGCCCGCCAAAGTCAATGAGGATCCGGAAGGCGGCGGCTGGTTCGTGAAGATCAAGCTTGCCGACAAGGACCAGCTCACCGGCCTCATGGACAAGGCAGCCTACGAAGCCTTCTGCGCCAGCCAGTGAACACATAATGCACGCGCCCGCCCACTTCCGCATCGAAAACTCTGACGAGCTAGTCGCCTTCATCGAGGCGCGCCACTTTGCGACTCTTGTCGTGACCGGCGAAGCTGGCCCGCTGGCAGCGCACATACCGATGCTCCTGACCCGCGATGCGGCTGGCGCGCCCTTCGCGCTCGAGGGCCATGTGGCGCGCAACAATCCACTGGTAATGGCCGCTGAGCGCGGCCCGCCAGCACTGGCCATATTTGCGGGCCCGGATGCCTACGTGACGCCGTCGCTGTACGTCTCGAAGCGCGAGCATGGAAAGGTCGTGCCGACCTGGAATTACATGGCTGTGCACGTGACTGGTCCGATCGAGACTTTCGATGATCAACTGGCACTGCACGATCAGGTCAGCCGGATCACCGACAAGATGGAACAGCCGACGGCTGCTCCATGGAAAGTCAAGGATGCGCCGGATGACTACATTGCCAAGATGCTGAACGCCATCATCGGCGTACGCGTCACGATTGCGACCATCGAAGGTATTGCCAAGCTTTCACAGAACCGGCCTGAAGGCGACCGCGCTGGCGTTCTTGACGGCTTCACTCATTCCCACGATCACGCCGCGCGGCAACTCGCGGCAGAGATGACGAAGAAGGTATTGTGATGCGTTACCTCCCCCTCACCGCAGACGACCGCGCGGACATGCTGAAGGCTATCGGCGCAAAATCGGTGGACGATTTCTATAGCGACGTTCCCGCAGCAGCGCGCCTCAAGGCCCCCGTTCCAAACCTGCCCAACCATCAGGGCGAGCTGGAGGTCGAGCGGCATATGACGAGGCTGTCCAGGAAGAACCGCGCTGCCAGCGACGGTCCTTTCTTTGTCGGCTGCGGCGCATACAAGCACCACATTCCCGCAAGCGTGGATCACATCATCCAGCGCTCGGAATTCCTCACGACCTACACACCCTACCAGCCAGAGATTGCGCAGGGTACGCTGCAGGCGATGTTCGAATTCCAGACGCAGGTTGCGGCGCTGACCGGCATGGAGGTCGCCAACGCCTCGATGTATGACGGCTCCACCGCCTGCGCCGAGGCTGCGGTGATGGCCTGCCGCGTCACGAAGCGGAATACCGTGATCATGTCAGGCGGCCTGCACCCGCATTATGCCGAAACCACACGTACGCTCTGCGAAGCTGCTGGCATCAAGGTGATCCAGCTTGATCCCGCCATCGATGGCGAACTGGACCTGGCGAAGGCAGTGACAGATGAAGCCGCCTGCGTCATCGGACAGTCGCCCAATGTGTTCGGCACTTTGACTGACCTGTCACCCGTCGCAGACGCCGCCCATGGCAAGGGCGCGTTGCTGGTGACCGTGTTCACCGAGGTGGTGTCGCTTGGTCTTGTAAAGACTCCCGGCGAAATGGGGGCCGATATCGCAGTTGGCGAAGGGCAGTCGATCGGCGTGCCGCTGGGCTTCGGCGGGCCATATGTAGGCCTGTTCACCTGCAGATCGAAATTCATGCGTCAGATGCCGGGCCGCCTGTGCGGCGAAACGGTGGATGCTGATGGCAAGCGCGGCTTCGTGCTGACGCTGTCCACGCGCGAGCAGCACATCCGCCGCGACAAGGCGACGTCCAACATCTGCACGAACAGCGGCCTCTGCATGCTGGCCTTTACCGCGCACATGACACTGCTCGGCGACAAGGGGCTGACGCAGCTCGCCACGCTGAACCACGAGGCGGCCTGCGACCTTGCAGATGCGCTGGCGACGGTGAAGGGCGTGAAGGTGCTGACGCCGCGCTACTTCAACGAGATCGCCTTCTCGACGGCGAAGCCGGCCGACGAAGTGCTGGCCGCTCTGGAGAAACTGGACGTGATCGGCGGCGTCCGTGCCTCGCGGCTTTTCCCGGGAGCGGGAATGGACAATGTGATTATCGCGGCGGCGACCGAGTGTGTGACCGCTGAAGACATCAAGGCTTATGCCGCCGCTCTGGCGAAGGTGCTCTAATGACCATGAACTCAACCGGCCGCCCCACCTCCATCAACGCTGTCGACGGCGACCAC
>JBMOGP010000117.1:0-6964 GCA_049318285.1 Hyphomonadaceae bacterium | reverse complement strand
TGGCCCGTGTCATCGAATTCGGCCCCGGCTGCGATGTCCCCGCCGCCCGCCGCCGCCCGTCCGCCGCCGAACAGCGCGGCCTCGCCTATGACGCCGAGGTGAAAGCCGCGACGGACCAGCTCTATGAGCAGGTGAAGGACTTCATCACGCCGATGGAATGGCCAGCGGTCGCGCCGCTGGTGCACCACATAAACCTTCTGAAGAAGGCGAAGAACGCCGTCATCCTCGCGCACAACTACATGACGCCTGACGTGTTCAGGCTGGTCGGCGACTTCCGGGGTGACTCGCTGCAGCTTGCCCGCGAAGCTGCGCGCACTGATGCGAAGGTCATCGTTCAGGCCGGCGTGCACTTCATGGCGGAAACCTCAAAAATCCTGAGCCCGGACAAGACTGTGCTTATACCGGACACGCGCGCCGGATGCTCGCTGGCGGCCTCGATCACCGGCGCCGACGTGCGCCTGATCCGTCAGCGCTACCCCCACCTGCCGATCGTCACCTATGTGAACACGACGGCCGACGTGAAGGCCGAATGCGACATTACGTGCACCTCGTCCAACGCGACGCAGGTCGTGGAGCACGTGGCCAAGGAATGGGGTGTCGACACCGTGATCATGGTGCCGGACGAATTCCTTGCGCGGAACGTGGCCGCCAACACAGACGTGAAGATCATCGCCTGGGAAGGCCATTGCGAGGTCCACGAGAAGTTTTCGGGCGAAGATGTGCGGCAAATCCGTGACGCCCACCCCGGCGCGATTGTGCTCGCGCACCCGGAATGTCCACCGGATGTCCTTGAAGAAGCCGACTTTGCGGGGTCAACATCGGCCCTGTCGAGCCACGTGAAGGAATCAGGCGCCCGGAAGGTCGTTCTCCTCACCGAGTGTTCGATGAGCGATAATGTCGCCGCGGACAATCCCGGCGTGGAGTTCGTGAAGCCATGCAACCTCTGCCCGCACATGAAGCGCATCTCGCTGGAGAACATCTACGACGCGCTGGTGTCGATGAAGCACGAAGTCCTGGTGCCGGAGGACATCCGCATCCGGGCCAAGGCGGCGATCGACGCCATGCTGGCTCTGGGCTCGCCCGCGAAGTCGCCGAGGTTCAAGGTCGGGGACGGCGTGCGGGTTCCGGTCGAGGTCATATGAAACCTCGCGGCGTCATGCGCAGGCTCGCGGCCATCCTCGGCTGCTCGATCGCCCTCACGGCGGCGATGCCGGCGTTGGCCGACGACGTTGCCGGTGACTGGCTGTTCGACACATCCAAGTTTGCTGACGACTGCCAGATTTCAGGTCGCATCACGTTCACCCAGACCTCGGTCAAGAACACCTACAGCTGCGTGTTCGAGAGCGAGCAGATCTGCGGCAAGCTGAACTTTGATCTCTACATCCGCGTGCAGCAGAACTGCACGGCGCAGCGCATCGGCAAGCAGGTCGCGATCAAGTCGAGCGTCGGGAAAGTTCTCGAAGTGCGGCCGGCTGGCTATCCGACGTCTTACCTCGCGGACAACTTCATCGTTCAGCTGTCCAACAACAAGCAGGAAATGAACGGCTCGCACTACGACGAACAACGGCAGCTCAAGGCACGCTTCTGGCGCGACGTCGAGCTGATCGGATGACAGTCATGGCTGGGATCGGATGAAGCACACGTTATCGCGGCGACTCATCGCCAGCCTCGCCCTCGCCTGTCTCCTGCTGCAGCCAGCATCAGCCGATCCGACGCCCCCATCGCCCGTGGGCGACTGGTCTTTCGTCACCGGGAAGATGGGAAACAGTTGCATCCTGTCAGGCGAGATGTCGGTGACGCGCAAGGCTGACAGGACGCTTGCCTGCCAGTTCACTGCTGACTGGGCTTGCAAGGCCGGCATGATGAGGTCGGTCGAGACCGTGCAATCCTGCACAGCGAAGCAGGCTGGCCAGGATATCGTCGTCACCAGCAAGATCGAGAAGATCACAAGGTCAGATCCTGCTGACCTGCTCGGCTACATGCGCGCCAACTACGCCCCCGATCATTTCAAGGTGAAGATCAACCCGCGCGGCGACGAGATGCGCGGGCTGTTCCATTCCCACGGCCAGGCCGAAGTGGTCTTCCGCAAGCACCACGACCTGATCGGCTAGGCAGTGGCGAACCGCGATATCCTCATCGTCGGCGCCGGGCTCGCCGGGCTGTTCCTCGCGCTCAAGCTGGCGCCGCGTCGGTGTACCGTCATAGCGCTTGCGCCGCTTGGACAGGCGGCAGCGTCAGCATGGGCGCAGGGCGGCCTCGCGGCGGCGCTGTCGCCAGAAGACCAACCATCCCTGCACGCCTTCGACACGGTCGCCGCAGGCGCCGGCATTGTCGATCCGGTTGTCGCCCGCCTGATCTCGGAGGACGGACCCCATCGTGTCCGCGACCTGCTCGAACTCGGCGTCCCTTTCGATCGCACTGCCGAGGGCGATCTCGCCCTGTCGCTCGAAGCTGCGCACTCTCGCGCCCGTGTCGCGCGCGTATCAGGCGACCTCGCTGGCAAGGCGATCATGGAGGCGCTCAGCTACGCCGTCTCCGCCTCGGCCCATATCGAGGTGATTGAGCGCGTGAAAGCACTCGCGCTGCTTCAGGATGGCAATGGCCGCATTGCCGGCGTTCTGGCGCAGGATTCAGATGGTGCGCGCGTCGAACTTCGCGCGCGTGAAACTGTATTGTGCGCCGGCGGTTCTGGCGGCCTCTTCGCCATAACGACCAATCCACGCTCGTCACAAGGCGACGCCGTTGCAATGGCTTACACGGCAGGTGCGCTCATCGCCGATCCGGAGTTCGTGCAGTTCCACCCAACCGCAATCGACATCGGTCGGGACCCTGCACCGCTTGCGACCGAAGCCTTGCGTGGCGACGGCGCGATCCTGGTCGATCGCAACGGCGACGCCTTCATGACGCGCTATCATCCACTCGGCGATCTTGCGCCGCGCGACGAAGTTGCCCGCGCCATTCATTCCGAACGACAGGCAGGGCGCGGCGCGTTTCTGGACTGCCGCAAGGCGATCGGGGGACACTTTCCGGAACACTTCCCGACTGTGTTCGCCACCTGCCAGTCGGCGAACATCGATCCGCGCATCATGCCGATCCCGGTTGCGCCGGCGATGCACTACCACATGGGCGGCATCGTTACCGACCTGTGGGCGAGGACTTCGCTCGAAGGCCTCTCCGCCTGTGGCGAGTCAGCGGCGACAGGCGCGCACGGCGCCAACCGCCTCGCCTCCAACTCTCTACTCGAGGCCGTGGTCTTCGCCGAGCGCGCCGCGCGCCGCCTGAGGGGCGCGGCACTGACCGATGTCGGAGATGCGCACGCCATCGCGCCACCCGAACTCAACGAACTGTCGCTGGTCGAACTGCGCAAGCGCATGCATGGTCAGGTTGGCGTTGTACGCGACGCTGCAGGGCTGGGTGCCACACTCGACTGGCTCACGGAGGCGCATGCGAATGTCGGCCCTGCGCGCGCGATCATTGCAGCCCGCCTGATCACGGCTGGCGCCCTGGCGCGACAGGAAAGCCGCGGCGGCCACTATCGCAGCGACTACCCGGAGACTGCCGCGCCCCATCGCACTTTCATCCGCCGGGGCGAAGACGGCCTGCCCCTGATCCACCACGCCGCAACCGCGGATGGAGAAACCACGTGAGCGACAGACTGCCCATCCCGCCCCTGCCCGACGTGGTGATCGAACCTCTCGTTCGCCTCGCCCTGACCGAAGACTTCGGCCGCGGCGGCGACATCACGACCGATGCTGTTATCCCGGCAGATACCCGTATGCGCGCCGTCATCGACGCGCGCGAGCCCGGCATCGCCGCAGGATATGACGCCGCGCGCCTCGCGTTGCGCCTCATCGACCCGTCCGCGACCTGGACCACGCTCACGGAAGAAGGCGTCGCTTTTGTCAAAGGCGCCGACCTGATCCGCATCGAAGGCTCCGCGCGTTCGATCCTGATGGCTGAGCGCGTGATGCTCAACTTCATCGGCCCCCTCTCGGGCGTCGCGACGCTGACCTCGAAGTTCGTGGCTGAAACAGCCGGCACGAACGGGAAGATCACCTGCACGCGCAAGACAACGCCCGGCTTCCGCGCGCTTGAAAAGCGCGCCGTGCGGCTCGGCGGCGGCGTCAACCATCGGCTCGGCCTCGACGACGCCATCCTCATCAAGGACAATCACATCGCAGCAGCTGGCGGCGTTGGCCGCGCGCTCGAACGCGCGCGTGCGGCGGTCGGCCACCTGCGGGCCATCGAGATCGAGGTCGATCGGATCGACCAGATCCACGAAGTGCTGCCCTTCAAGCCGGACGCGATCCTGCTCGACAACATGTCGACGACAATGCTCAGGGAGGCTGTCGTGCTCATCGCTGGACGGGCCAAGACTGAGGCCTCGGGCGGCGTACGCCTCGATACGGTGAAAGCCATCGCGGCGACGGGCGTGGATTTCATTTCCGCAGGCGCGTTGACGCACTCTGCGGTGAACCTTGATGTCGGCCTGGACTATGAGAGCTAGAGAGGCTGGCCGTACGTCGCGCCGTCTGCGACGGGAACGCGCGCCACGTTCTCCGGCTCGACCGAAATCGTGATCAGGGACTGCAGCGCCTCTGGGGCCACGTCGTCCAGTCCGGCCTCGATCGGCGAGCCATCGTCGAGAATAATGCTCGAACTTTCGCCGTGACGGCTGGCGTCCAGAGCAGCACGCGCGTCGTGCCATTCCCTCGATGTCTTCGGGAAGCGGTAGAAGATGTGCGTCCCGATGGTCGCGGTCTCCACCAGGCCGGGCGCCCAGTACGGGTTCACATAATCGGTATGGTAATGCGTAGCCTTGTTGGTGATCGGCGTGTTGAGGCCAAGCATGACATGCAGCGCGATGTTCTTCGCACGATCCCAGGAGAGACCGGCAGGCTTGTTCCGCACCGAACCATCGCAGGTGAAGGTGAACTGGCAGCCCGTATGGCGATACTGGCCCTGATAGACCACTTCGCAGATCGATTTCGGGAAGCGCGGGTCGCGCACCCGGTTCATGACGACTTCGGCAACCGCCATCTGGCCCGCCGTGTCTTCCGAGCGCGCTTCGTAATAGACGGCGCGCGACAGGCAATCGAGTTGGCGATCGGCGCCGGTGAATGCGCCAAGATCGTCGAGCGTGAATGATAGCAGGCCTTCGAGGGCCAGATTGTCCCGGGCGCGCAGGGTCATGCCGCCGATGAGGTCGGCGACGGACGCTTCGTCGGCGTCCTCAATCATGTCGGTGGGGTCGGAGCCGTAGGAGGCGGGGATCATCAGGGCGGACGTGTTGGCCCTGTTGGAGAACATGCCGGGACGCAGCGCGGGCGCGTACGTGTCGGCCGCGATCGACTCGGCGAGGACGGCGGCTTCGTTGAGATAGACTTCCTGGGATTTCTGGACGTCGAAGCGATGGGCGACGAGCGGCCCGCCGAGCGCGAATGCGGCGGCGCAGGCGCCGACCGCGAGGGTGCGCTGACGCGTCTGGCGTTTGTCGGTAACCGACATGCTCGTCCACCACCATGAGACAGCTTTGATCGCCGTCTTCAGTTGAGCGAGCATAGGTCCGAGAGCTTTCGCGAGGTTTAACACCCCAGTCATCCCTTTACCTTCGTTAACCGACAATCCGGTCCGGGCGCCCGCGCGCGCCCAAAATCGACACTCCAACCAACACCCGTCGCGTATTCGTTTTCTGTAGCTGTGCGACCCAGCCGCCCTATCCGGGCCGTCGATACGGGGCAACCCCGCCCTTGAGACCATCCGCATGCCGCAAGTTGTGCGCCACGCGAAACACGCCAGCCGCCGTTCAACCAAGGGGCGAGCGGTTAACGATTGGCGTTTACGAATTGCCTCTCGATTCAAGCTCGTCCGGCCGGCTCGAGAATCCGACATAGGGCTGGGGGGTGTTTGGGCAACACCACCCCGGATTCCCGCTAACGCTGTTTTGACTGACAGTAACAGGCGGACGCTACGGCAACCGACTCTTGTGGATATGTCGTTTTGGGGCCGCTTTGGACCCGCCGCGGCGGGAGACGAGCCCAATGAGCCACCCGCTAGGCGAGGCTGCGCGCCTGTATCCGCAGCCGGTCCCAGGCACCCGTGATCGCCAGCGTGATGCCGGGACGCTGCATGTTCACGAAGAGGGTTCGGCCGTCGGGCGAGAAGCACGCGCCACAGAGCTCCGACTTTCCGGCGTCAGCGTTTCTGGCCAGTGTGTAGATCACGCCGTCCGGCGTGATTGCGCGCACATAATTGTCGCCGTCCCCGTCCTCGCAGACGATCAGATCCCCGCGCGGGCTGGCGACAATGTTGTCGCACTTCTCGAAGTCAGACTGCCCCCCGCTCTCGGCAAACAGCACGAGACGCGCCGGCGCATCGCTCTCGCGCGAAGTCCCTTCATGCCGGCTCGGGATGTAGCGGAAGATTTGCCCCATCTGTGCGGGGCCGCCGGAGGTGCAGGCGAAGTAGATCGCAGCGCCCTGCGGCTCAAGCGCGAAGGCCAGCCCTTCGCCCCGCGCAAAGATCGCAGCGCCCGCTTTCCTCCCCCGCAGGCGCAGGTCTCCATCGGGCGCCTCGACGTCCGCCATGTCGATCCAGCGCACGGCGTAGTCCCGGTTCGGGGTCATGCGCAGCGCGACATCGCCGCCCTGGTCGGCCGACCAGTTGCGCGTGTCCGCCCCCACCTGTTCCACCAGCGCCAGAGCCTGCAACCTGCCGCCCTTCGCGAGATCGCCGCGCGCAGCTGGCAGGAAGCGGTAGAAGAGTGAGTCAGCCGTGTCCTCGGTGAGGTAGACAATACCCGTCGCCGGATCGACTGCTGCGGCCTCATGCGAGAAGCGTCCCATCGCCGTCAGCGGCACAGGCGCAGCAGGCGATTTGAGCAATGCCGGCACCTCAAAGACAAAGCCGTGGCGTTTGCTGGCCTCGGGGCCTGCGACCATCTGCGTCTCCTCGCATGACAGCC
>JBMOGP010000116.1:0-6974 GCA_049318285.1 Hyphomonadaceae bacterium | reverse complement strand
TTCCATCAGGCGGATGATCCCTATGCGGCCCTGATGGTCCAGGTTCTGCCCGCCTTTGCCGCCCGCTATGACGTGCAGCTGCGCTGCCACCTCGTCGCCACGCCCCCTGACTGGGCGGCGCCAGAGCGCGAACGTCTCGTCAACTGGTCACGCGCGGATGCTGCGCATCTGGCCAGCCGCGCCGGGCTCAGCTTCACCGATGCAGGCGCACAACCTTCGGCACAGCGCGTTGCGAACGCGGAGCGCCTGTTTGCCAGTCGCCTGCGCGCAGGGACGTTTGTTGCAGATGCCGCCGCGATCTCCGCCGCATTGTGGTCGGGTGCGGCATTGCCTGACGCCTCGGGCGATCCGGCGACAGCAAAGGCCGAAGGGGATGCCCTTCGCTCCAAGCTTGGTCACTATCTTGGGGCAACACTGCACTATGGCAGCGAATGGTATTGGGGGCTCGACCGCTTACACTATCTCGAGGAACGCCTTTCCAGCCTTGGAGTCGATCAGACGGGCACGGATGCGGAGCCGATCTACGTCCAGCCACCATCGCCTGCGCCCGACGCCTCGGCCAACCTCGCGCCTTCCGGCGGAGCAATCGACTTCTTTCTCTCCTTCCGCAGCCCCTATACGTGGATCGCTGCCACACGTGTGAAGGCGCTCGCCGATGCCTATGGCCTCGGTCTGCGCCTGCGCTTTGTGCTTCCAATGGTGATGCGCGGTCTCCCGGTGCCGCCAGCGAAGCGAGCCTACATCACACTTGATGCTGCGCGTGAGGCGCGACGCAATGGCGTTCCCTTCGGTCGGATCGCTGACCCGGTCGGCCGACCGGTCGAGCGCGGCTACTCGCTCCTGCCTTGGGCGATCAGCCAGGGACGCGGGCATGAATACTGTGTCGCCTTCATGCGCGCGGTCTGGTCTCAAGGCGTCGATGCGGGACGTGACGCGGGCATGCGCCGCATTGTCGAGGCAGCAGGGCTGGACTGGACCGCAGCCCGGCCGTTGATTGGCAATGACGGCTGGCGCACTGAAGCTGAAGCCAATCGCCGCGAACTTGTCGGGCTTGGTCTGTGGGGCGTGCCCTGCTTTGCCTACAACGGCGTTTCCGCCTGGGGGCAGGATCGCCTCTGGGTCATCGAGTCCGCAATCCGTTCCACCCAGTCGAAAATCTCCGGGAGATAGCAACATGCAGGTCCACAACGACGTCTACCCAGCCGATCCCGCTCAGCTCCAGGCGCTCATGGAGAAGGGACCGAGCGGCCCGATCTTCATGGTCAACCTGCTCAAGTTCAGGGACAAGGCCGAATACGAGGATGGCCGCGAAACGTCCCTCAGCGGCCGCGAGGCCTACAACATCTATGGTCGCGCGGTGACCGCGTTGCTGCCGACGTTCGGCGGCCGAGCCGTGTTCGCCGCCGACGTTACCTTCCTCTCGCTCGGTCGCGTCGAGGAGTTGTGGGACGAGATCGCCATTGCAGCCTATCCCGAGCGCGGCGCCATGGTTCGCATGTCGATGTCGCCTGAATGGCGCGAGATGTCAGTCCATCGCACCGCCGGACTCAAAGGCCAACTCAACATTGAAAGTGTCCTGACACCGGGTATGACGCCCGACTGGCTCGCGCGCATCGCCGCCGAAGTCGGGTCAGGCTCATGATCTGGCGACGGGCTGCCCTTCTTGTCAGCGTCCTTCTCGCGGCTGCTGCAGCCGGCCCGTTCCTGTTCCAGCGACAGATCGGGGAGGCGATCTTCCGACAGGCGGTCGCGGAAAATGTTGGTCGCGATCGTGGAGCAGAGCTGCCTGACGGGTTGCACGTCTTCATGTGTGGGTCGGGATCACCCTTGCCCGATCCCGCACGTGCGGGACCCTGCATCGGCGTGATCGCCGGAAGCCACGCAATGGTGTTCGACAGTGGCTCGGGCGGCGCGCGCCGGCTTGCGCGGATGGGCTTCCCGGTTGGACGGCTCGAGAAAATCTACCTCACGCACCTGCATTCCGATCACATAGACGGATTGGGCGAGCTGATGCTGCAGGCATGGGTGGGCGGTTCGCGTTCCACGCCGCTGCCGATCGCAGGGCCCGAGGGCGTTGGCGATGTCGTGGCGGGTTTCAATATGGCCTATCGGCTCGACAGCACATATCGCACGGCACATCACGGCCCACAGATTGCCAATCCGGCCGGATTCGGCGGAGTGGCCGAAGTGATCGCGGCCCCGACCGGCGCCGGCCATGCGCAGGTGCTTCTCGACAGGGACGATCTGAAGGTCACTGTCATCGCAGTGGATCACGCGCCGGTCTCGCCGTCATTTGGCTATCGCATCGACTACAAGGGCCGCTCGGTCGTTTTCAGCGGCGACACCGTTTACTCGGCCGATCTGGTCGCCGCTGCGTCCGGGGCTGACGTGCTGTTCCATGAAGCCCTGCGGCCTTCCATGGTCGAGGAAATGCGCGATGCGGCCGCGAAAAACGGACAGACCCACATCGCGAAGGTCATGGGTGATATTCTCGATTACCACGCCTCTCCTGAAGACGCTGCGCGGGCTACGGCGGATGCAAAGGTGCGGCAGCTGGTGATCTATCACATCGTGCCGCCCTTGCCGTCATCGATGCTGGACGCAGCCTTTCTGGGCGATGCTCCGAAGTTGTTTTCCGGGCCGATCCGGGTGGCGGAGGATGGATTGCTGGTCAGCCTGCCGGCCGGCGGAACTGCGATTGATCAGCAGGTGATTCGTTGACCCCTCGTGAGCATGGCATCCCCCCTTCGCGCTGGCCGCCATCGTGCTAGCTGTCCGACAGGATTTGACGTTGCCAGAGAGTGTGCCGGTGAAGACTCGTTCGGAGAGCAAGCATCGCGGGGCAGGGGATGCCGATGCGGATGTACGCGATGATGTCGAGGAAGACGGCCGCCGCCAACGCTCCAGCCGCAGCCGCGAACGCATTGTCCATGCCATGATCGACCTGATCCGCGCCGGCGAGATGTCGCCTGCGGCTGCCCGCGTAGCTGAAAAGGCGAATGTCGGGCTGCGCACCGTTTTCCGGCATTTCGAGGAAATGGACACGCTGGGCCGCGAGATCAGCGCCATCGTCGAAGCGGAAATCCTGCCGCTGGTTGAAAAGCCATTCCAGGGGAAAGGCTGGCGCGCCCAGCTCAACGAGATGCTGGATCGGCGCGCCTTCATCTATGACCGGATAATGCCGCTCAAGATCGCTGGCAGCCTGCAACGCTTTCGCTCCAAATTCCACATGGAGGACCATAACCGCTTTCTCCGCGGGGAACGGGACAGCCTGAGGCGCGTCCTGCCGGCCAGGATCACAGGCAATGCGGTGCTGTTTCATGCCATCGAGATGACGACCGGTTTCCAGGCCTGGCGTCGCCTGCGGCAGGATCAGAGCCTGTCAGCGAAGGAAGCGCTCAACGTGCTGCGCTACACGGTGGATTGCCTCTTGGATGGCAAGTGATGCGCATTCTCCTGCCGGTCGCGACACTTCTTGCTGCCGCCTGCTCGGGCCCGCAGCCGGAAAACGCGAAGACTTCGGAGGTCGCGACCATCTCTGCCCGTGACGGCGAGCGACCGAACTGCGGCCTTTCGGAAGACCAGATCGGCGCATTTTTGACCGTGCCGGAAGGTTCGGTCGAGATGGGCGCCAATGCAATGTATCCGGAAGAAGAGCCTGCGCGCATCGTCCATGTCGCTGCCTTCCGCATGCAGGCTCACGAAGTCACAAACGCGCAGTTCGAACGGTTCGTTGCTGCAACCAGCTATGTCACGGATGCTGAACGTTCATCCGCGCCAGGCGATCCAGCCGGCGGTTCCGCGCTGTTCGTTACGCCGGAGCCCGATGATGGCATGAGCGGCTGGACGCTGAAACGTGGCGCTACGTGGAAAACCCCCGGAGGTCCCGGGACGGGCATCGCGCGCAGGATGAATGATCCTGTCGTGCATGTCTCACTTGCGGATGCGCAAGCCTACGCGGCCTGGGCAGGCGGACGCCTTCCTTCCGAGGAGGAGTGGGAATACGCTGCAGCCAGCGGCCTTGCCGATCCGGCAAATCGTCTTTCAGGCGCGCTCGACAAGGATGGCAAGCCTGTCGCCAATTTCTGGCAGGGTATCTTCCCCGTGAATAACGAAGGGGCGGACGGCTTCGCCGGCGCAGCGCCTGTCGGTTGCTTCCCGGCCAGCAAGCTCGGCCTGCACGACATGATCGGCAATGTATGGGAGTGGACCAGCACGCCCTACGCGCCGGGCAGAAATACGATCAAGGGTGGTTCCTACCTCTGCGCTGAAAACTTCTGCGCACGCTATCGCAGTGCCGCGCGGCAGGGGCAGGAGGTGGATTTTTCCTCCAGCCATATAGGCTTCCGTATCGTAAAGGACTTGCCGCCGAACTGAGCGATCAGTTCGGCCAGAACACATACTCATCCTCTGGTTTCTTCTTGTCAGCCGCTGTCTTGTCGATTGCGATCGCTCCTTCCGTAGTGTGTGGATAGAGCGGCGGCCGCGCTGTCGCCTGATGATCGGCCAGCAGTTTCTTCAACGCCGCGACCATGTCGGGGTTCTGCTCCGCTAGATTGGTCTTCTCGGTCGGATCCGTCGCGAGATTGAAAAGCCAGGTCCTGGCCGGTTTGTCCGTCACCTGCAGCTTCCAGTCGCCCTGACGCACGGCCTTGTAGTAGGCGCTCTGCCAGAAGATGGCATCATGCGGCGTCTGGTCGGGCGTGGCCGTACCCGCAGCGAAAGGCATCAGGTTGACCCCGTCGATCTCCACGCCCGCCGGCACTGATGCACCGGCAGCCGCCGCAAATGTTGGCATCAGGTCGATGTGCGCCACCGGAGCAGTGACAGTGGACTTAGCCGGGATATTGCCGGGCCAGCTCACGAACATGGGTACATGAATGCCGCCCTCGAACAGCGTCATCTTCCAGCCGCGATAAGGCTGGTTCACTTCCGGCAGACCGATATAGCCCGCCCCGCCATTGTCGCTCGTGAACACGATCATTGTGTTGTCCGCGAGCCCTTCGGCCTCCAGCGTATCGAGAATCCGGCCCACGCTGCGGTCCAGCGCGCGCACCATCGACGCATAGACGCGCAGACGCTCCGGCTGGATGTCCCCGACGGCGTCATAGTCTGCCCTGGTCGCCTGCAGCGGCGTATGAACGGTCCAGTGCGCGAGGTTGAGGAAGAAGGGCTGGTTCTTGTTCTTCTGGATCACCTTGATCGCTTCGTCGGTCCAGTAGTCGGCGAGATAACCGCCCGGCTCGAACCACGGGCCTTCATTGTAGGACGTGGCATATTGCATGCGCGCCCACAGGAAGGCGTCGATCGGGTCGAACGGCACCTTGGCGTTGACAACGTTGGGGTCGTTCTCCTTGAGGTGCAGGCCGCTCGTCATCACCAGGGCCTCGTCAAACCCCTGCGCATTTGGTCCGAATTCCGGCCCTGCACCCGTGTGCCACTTGCCGATATGCGCGGTGTGATAGCCCGCGCTGCGCAGCACTTCGGCAATGGTCACTTCCGATCCCGGCAGACCCTGCCTGGTATATGTCGGAGCCTTCTCCGCCTGCTCCTTGTTGTAGATCACCGGCGGCAGGCCCGTTTCGTCCGTGTTGTTCAGCATCGAGATCATGCCTCCCATGCCATCCGGCGTCGGGGTGAACTCGAAACCCGTGCGCGTGGGGTAGCGGCCGGTCATGATCATGGCGCGCGAAGGCGCACAGGTTGCCGTTCCGGCATAGGCCTGGGTAAAGACAGCACCACGCGCGGCGAGGCGATCGATGTTTGGTGTCGGCACGCGCCCGCCGGCCACTCCGCCACCGAAGGTACTGATGTCGTTGATGCCAAGATCGTCCGCGAGGATGAAGATAATGTTCGGTTTGCGCTCCGCTAGCGGCGTTGTGGCCTGCGCCGGTCCATCCTTCCACGGCACGGGAATGTTGGGTCCTACCTCACGCTTGCCGGTGTTGCCGACGACATAGAGGATGATGGCCTCGCGATTGAACCACGCAGCGCCCCCGCCCACGAGCACGACGGCCAGCAGGCCGATCAGGATTTTCTTGAGCATCGAACTGTTACCTCAAAGTCCGGCGATCAGGGCATCACACCCCGTGCCTGAAAACATCCCACGTACATCCGCCTGATCCGCCGGCGACAGCGCCGAGAATTCGTCCCGGATCCATTTCAGGCACTTGGCCTGATACGGAAAGGTCGGTTGCTTCCAGGCGCGGCCATCAATCTCCGTCTCGAAACTCTCCGCCCCAGCCATGACCGCCTTCGCATTTGCCAGAAGGAATGGCGCATAGACCCGGCCGATCTCTGTCAGCATCGGCCTTAGTCGCTCTGCCGCCGTCGCGCGCGATGCCCAGTGGCCGTCGTCTGGCGCAAGGCCCGACAGATCCTCCATCCGGTCAAGCCACCCGCGAACTCTACGCGTGACCTTCGTCATGATGGCCGCCGAGGTGGGCTCGATGATGCCGAGCTGCGTCAGCTGGCCATAGATCGCGAAATCGGCCGACGAGGGCCGCGCGCCGAGCACATAGCCCTGCGCTTGCACCAGCTTGTCCAGAATGACGAGCAGGCGCGCATAGCTGCTCTCGATCGTCTCGGCCGTTGTCGCGTTCGAGCCCACGACATAGAGCCGGTCGATCTGCCGCCTGGAGATGAAGGCAGCAGCCGGTGCAGCCTCCTCGTCACTGACTGCCGGCTCATTCCAGAAGATCAATAACGGCCCGGCATTGTCTGCGTCAGCCTGGTGCGCCCATCTGAAGTGGAACATGCATTTGGTGAGCCACTCGTCACCATAGTCCTCGACAAGGTAGTTGAGGAAGGCGAGCACCGGATCGGCGGGGAGGCTGGAGCGCCCCTCATATTCCGCCTCAAGCCTGCGGATGATCGGCGTCGAATCGACAACGGCCTGGTGTCCGCCGCTCTCTGTCGGAAAGTAGAAGGTCGGCAGCAGCTTCACCGCGGGCTCGGGATACCCCGCCGGCGGA
>JBMOGP010000115.1:0-7040 GCA_049318285.1 Hyphomonadaceae bacterium | reverse complement strand
TGCCGGTCGTCGTGTAGTGCATCGAGAAGGACAGCTTGCCGCCGGCAGGAACCGGAGCGCCAGCGCCCGCGGCGATGACCTGAGGTTCGGCCCCCGGCGTGTAGGAGCCGACCGAACCGCCCGGGATGCGGGCAGGCTTCGCGCCGCGATCAGGCGAGTGGTTTGACGTCACGTGGTGCAGCACGGACCGCGCGCCTGGCTTCACGGCAATCGCCTTCAGCCAGGTATCTTCCATGAACGGGTTGTCGATGCGCATGTTCTGATATTCGACCGTGCCGGCGGACGGCACGTCGAAGGACGGCAAGGTCACGATCACGTCCGGTTTGCCGAGGGCGGTGGGCCATTCCGGCGCAACACCAGCGGTTTCCTTCAGGAGGTCGGAGCCCGCACCGCGCGGCGCCCCGGCGCGAACCCAGTGGATCAGCGTCTTGGTCTGATCGGCGCTCAGCGCGTGGTCATTCTGGAACGTGCCGATATGCGGATCGGCGAAGTAGGGGGGCATGCGGTCGGACATGACCGACTCAAGGATCATCGGCGCGAACGACTTCACGACTTCGTAGGAGTCGAACTTGAACGGGGCGATGCCGCCCTCCTGGTGGCAGGCGACGCACTTCGCCTGGATGATCGGCGCAACTTCCCTGGAGTAGGAAATGTTGGCGTGCTCGGCGACCTTGCCGCGCTCGGCGAACGGGATGGCGGCGCCGCTCTTCACTTCGATGCGCGGACTGGCGACCGGCTTGCCGGCCAGCACGGCATCAATCGCCTTGGCGGCTTCCGTTACTGGACCGTGGTAAGCCACCTTGAAGCCGGTCTTCGGCGCGATGACGAAGACTTCGCCTTCACGCTGGATGCCGAGATTCTCGCCGACGAGCTGCAGCTCATCCATCAGGACCGGCATCGTGAACTTCTGGGCTTTGGCCTCGGCGGCTGTCGCCTCGCGCGACTGGCCCGGGGTCGAGTTGATCATGTAGAACAGGACGCCCTGGTCCTTGTAGGTGTCCTGCACCTTCGCCAGCGCGCGGGCGCCTTCACGCGAAAGCTTGCCGCCATTGGTCTGCGACATCAGGACGATGGCCGGCGCGTGCTTGAAGTAGAACAGTTCGTGCGCGAGGCGCGTGGTGTCGGTGAGCTGGAAGTTGCCAGCCCGCTCCGGCGCCAGGCCCGTCGTGGGGGCGGGGGCGGCGATCACCGCGCTGACGCCAGCGACAGCAATCACGGCCGCGAGCGCACTCGTCATCAGGACACGTTTCATTCCAGCTCTCCCTCTGGCGCCCGTCAGGCGGGCCTTCGCACCCATGAGATCGGGCGCTGTGTAATTGGAATTCCCATTATTCATTCCGGGCGAAAAATCGTCAACGCGGCGGGGTCTTTTCCCGGCCTGAAATTGCCCGTTTTCCGGTCACAAACGTGATAGCCGGCAAGGTCGGCCCCCAGAATGAGCGAGAAGCGACAACACCGATGCCTTTGACCCTACGGCAGTATGTGCGGGCGCCGCAGAATCAAAACGGCCCGGAACGAGGTTCCGGGCCGCAGGGACGTTGATCGCTGATCGGACCGATCAGGTCCAGCGAAGGTCGCTCTGCACTGCGGGCAGCACGCGGATGCGTTTGCCCGTCGCCGCGAAGATCGCGTTGGCCACAGCCGGAAGAACCGGCGGCAGTGCGGGCTCGCCGAGACCGGTCGGCGAGTTGCTCGAGATGTGGAAGTGGCTGTCGATCTGCGGCGCATAATCCATGCGCAGCAGCGGCATGTCCTGGAAGTTGGACTGCACCGTCCGGCCTTTGTCGAAGGTGATCTTCTGGTGCATCTCCGAAATGCCGTCGACGATCGAACCCTGCACCTGGTTGTGTGCGTTGATCGGGTTGATGATCGTCGAGCCGACGTCACCCACCGACCAGACCTTCTGCACGCGCCAGGAGCCGTTCTGCTCGACCTTCACCTTCGCAACCTGGGCAAAATAACCCTGGTGGGAGAAGTAGAAGGCGACACCCATGCCCGTGCCCTTCGGCAGCGACGTGCGGCTGGCCCAACCGGAGCGCTGCCGGACAACATCGAGAACGTCGGCCATTCGCTTTGCGTTCATCGGGCCCTTTTCGCCCGACACGGCCGCAGCCGGCGCGTTGAGCAGGTCGATCCGGAATTGAAGCGGGTCCTTGCCTGCAGCGATGGCCACTTCGTCGATGAACGACTGATAGGCGAAGCAGACAGCGTTGGACACCGGCGCGCGCAGCGGGCCTGTCGGCATGTTGCCCGGAACGAGCGACTGGCCGTAGGTGGTGTTTGCGATGAAGCCCGACGGAAACTCCGTCGGCGGCGAGGTGGCGTTTCCAAGTGCGCGGCCATTGGCCCCGAAGGTGACGAAGTGGTTCGTCAGGGCCACAAGATTGCCTTCGGCATCGAGTCCGGCGCGGAAGTTGTGGTAGCCGCCCGGGCGATACGGATTATGTTGCGTGTCCTGCTCGCGCGTCCAGAGCAGCTTCACGGGAACGCCGGCTTGCTTTGAGATCGCCGCCGCCTCGACCATGTAGTCGTTGGCCAGGCGTCGGCCAAAGCCGCCGCCGCAACGGATCATGTGGCAGGTGATCTTGTCGGCGGTGACGCCGAGTGCTTCGGCAACCAGCCCTATGCCCTGGCCGGGTAGTTGTGTCGGAGCCCAGATTTCCACAGTGCCATCTGCCTTGGCGTGAGCCGTGCAGTTCTGCGGTTCAAGCGGGGCGTGAACGAGGAACGGATAGGTGTAGGAGGCTTCCACCTTCTTTGCAGCACCATTCACGGCCGCTTCTGAAGCCGCCCAGCTTGCTTCCGTGGGGGCCTTGCCCTGCGGGCCAAGGAAGGCTTGTGGCTTGGCCTTGGCGAGCGCGCTCGCCTGGCTGTCGAACGAAGCGGTGGAATGATCGGCGGCTGCGCCTTCGTTCCACTGGATCTTCAGCTTCTTGGCCGCTTCCTTCACGGTCCACCAGTCATCGCCGACGACAGCGACGCCATCGAGCAGGCCCATGAGCGAGGCGCCGACCTGTTTCACCACGAATGAGTCAGTGATGCCGGGCAGTGCCTTGATCTCGGCCGTGTTGGCGGAAACAATCTTGCCGCCAAACACAGGGCACTTCACGAAGTGCGCGTATTTCATCCCATCGACCTTGACGTCGATGCCGAAGATGGGTTCGCCACGCACGATCTTTGGCGAGTCCCAGTTCCGCATGGACTTGCCGATGATCCGATAGTCTTTCGGGTCCTTCATCGTCAGGGTTGCGGGCTCCGGCGGCGTCAGCTTTGCCGCGTCCGCGACGAGGTCGCCATACGGGATCTTCTTGTTGGTCGCTGCGTGGACGACCATCGACGGCTCTGTCGTAAGCTCGCTGACTGGCACCGCCAGGCGGGCAGCTGCCGCAGCAAGCAGCATCTGGCGCGCGGCGCGGCCAACCTGCCGTTGCGGAATCCAGTGTTGCGGGGTCGCGAACGAACCGCCGGCGATCTGCTGGCCATAGCGTTTCTGGTCCGCATCGCCCTGTTCGATGACGACCTTGGACCAGTCGGCGTCGAGCTCTTCGGCGATCAGCATGGGCAGCATCGTCTTGATGCCCTGACCGATCTCCGGGTTCTTCGACATGATACGAATCGTTCCGTCAGGCGAGATCGCGACGAAGTTGTTCATGTCGACGACGGGCGCGGCAGGCTTCGCCGGCTCGGCAGCGATAGCGGGGGCGCCATCGGTTGTGTCCGCCGGCGTCACGCAGCCAGCGAGGACGAGGCCGCTGCCTGCTGCGAGCAGGAAGAAGCGGCGCGATGTGTTGATGGTGATGTTGCCGTCAGCCATGGCTCAGACCTCCCGCGTGTCTTTGGTGTCAACGCCCGCGGCCGTCTTGATGGCCTCGCGGATGCGGACATAGGTGCCACAGCGGCAGGCATTGCCCTGCATCGCCATGTCGATGTCCTTGTCGTTCGGTTTTGGGTTCTTGTTGATGAGGGCGGTCGCCGCCATCACCTGTCCCGCCTGGCAGTAGCCGCACTGCATGACATCGACGTCGAGCCATGCCTTCTGGACGGCCTGTCCGGTCTTCGTCTCGCCGATCGCCTCGATCGTGGTGACGCGCTTGGCGCCGACCGACGACACCGGCGTGACGCACGCGCGCGCCACTTCGCCATCGAGGTGTACGGTGCATGCGCCGCACATCGCGATGCCGCAGCCGAATTTTGTGCCCTTAAGGTCGAGTTTGTCCCGCAGGACCCACAGGAGCGGCATTGCGCCGTCCACATCGACTGTCTGGGTCTTCCCGTTCACGTTGAGTGTGTAGGTTGTCATTTGGAGCTCCGCGGGCGTGTTTCCGGAATAGTCGATCCGGTTCCTCCGCCCAGTTTCTAACCCGCGACGCACGTGCCCCGATAAAAGCGGCGCACGCCTTGAGGGAATCCATAGCGCGAGGTTTGGCGAACGCCAATGACAGCGCAACCGGGCTGGCCGGAAATCTCCATGGTGCCGAAACACGCTTGCGCGAGGCGCCCGCACCAGGTGGGGTTTTGCGAGCCATTCTCAGCGGGTGGGGCGACAAGCGTTATAGTTCGTCAAGGCAAACGCTGGCGGCTAATGCTGTGCCGGCCCGGCCGCTATCCGGCAGGTGGCATCGGCGGCGTCTTTTCCTGGATCGTCAGCAGGTAGGCGACGATGTCGTACTCATGGCCCTCGCCAAAATGGAAAATCGGCATCCGCCGCAATGAAACCGGCCGCGACGCATGCAGGTCGTCGGCGAGCCAGTCGGCCCGGTAGTTCTGCAAGGCGCGTCGCAATGGAGGCGCAGCAGCATTGCGGCTCTCGCCCGTGGGCCCGGTTGCGTGGCAGTCCGAGCAAAGATCCTGAACGACCTGATAGCCGCTCTCTGCGTCGCCAGACTGCCAGGAAGGCGCAGGCTCGGTGGAGCAGGCTGCAAGGGAAGCTGCCGCAAGCAACAGCATTGGCATGCGCATGTGTGATGTCCCAGCGGTCGGAGGCTCGACCCAGGCGCCGATACTGTGACGGCGACGGCGGCGGCGATTGTGCGCGATCAAACCGGATGGACAAATCCTCCGGCATCCCTCCTCGATCGGTCCGACAGGTCCGGTGCCCGGAGGGCCATGACCACGCCAAACGCCAGCAAGGCGGTCCAGAACATCATGGCGATCGCGCCCGGCGCGGCGAGGTGCACGCCCATTGCGTCGGTCTTGTCCGGCAGCCTGAACTGCCGCGGCTCGGTGTGACGTGGCCTGCCATGCGCAACAGCGTGCCGTTTCCCCACCATCGGGACCAGGCACGCCATGGACGCGACCTCTTGCGATCGTGAGATCAACGCCGACACGGCATTAACGCCGCCATAGCTCTTGCCGAGCCGCGTGGTTTCGAGCGCGTCAGGCGCCCTTGAAGACCGGCGCGCGTTTCTCGACGAAAGCCCTCGCCGCTTCCGCATGATCCGCCGTCTGTGCCGTGCGCGAATGGTTCAGCGCCTCGGTGTCGAAGGACAGCAGCATATCGCCCTTCTCGGCGATGTTGAGGTTGCGCTTCATGAGCCCTTGCGTGATGCGTGCGCCATTGGCGAAGCGCCTCGCCAGCGCCATGGTCTCGGCCTCGAGTTCCCGGGGGTCAACCGCGCGGTTCACCATGCCGATGCGCTCAGCCTCCTCCGCGAGGATCACGTCTGAGAGGAGGTAAAGCTCCTTCGCTTTGGCCGAGCCAACCAGTTGCGTGAGAAAATACGTGCCGCCGAAATCGCCCGAGAGTCCGACTTTCGCGAAAGCTGTCGTGATCTTCGCACCGCGCGCCGCAATCCGGAAATCGCACGCCAGCGCGATCGACAGGCCCGCGCCCGCCGCTGCGCCGGGGATGGAGGCGATGGTGATCTTCGGCAGGTCGTGCAGCCAGCGCGAGACTTCCATGCTCTGACGCAGCGCATGCGCTGCCTGTTCGGGCGAACGGCCGTGGTTCGCGCCGCCGTCCGTTGCCGCAAACCCCTTCACGTCGCCGCCGGCGCAGAAGGCACCGCCTGCGCCCGTGATGACGATGGCTCCGACCTCCGGATCCGCCGCAAGCCGCGGCAGCGCTTCAAGCAGTGCGCCAAGCATAGGCTGTGACAGCGCGTTGCGCGCCTCCGGCCGGTTCATCGTGAGGATGGCGACGCCGTCCTGCCTGGTTTCCAGAAGGTCGGCCATGGCGCATCTCCCTGTCTTGTTATGGCTCTGGGATAGGACTGCAGAATCGCGCGCGCAAGCGCGCCGGCTGCCAGCCTATTTGGCGTGCTGCGAGACGCTCTCGCGCGATGCGACAGGCGAGTGGACGCCCAGCGTGATGTCGGCAGACCCGCAAACCGGACAGAGCAGCTCCGGCGTCACGGCTGCAATCTCCGTCTGTACGCCCACGCGCAGCGCGATTGGCGCCGGATCCAGCGGGGTCTTCGCGCCGCAATCATGGCAGGCGACAAGCAAGAGGTGATCGCTGTTGAGAACGTCGCGGAACTTCATCGCAATTGACCCACACAACTCGCCCCTCTTGTGGGGGCTCAGCCCTGTGAAGAAATCCTGCACCGGCGTTTTGCGAAAAGCGAATCGGAAGTTCGCGCGCTGCTTGTGAGGCCGGGCGGCGGTTTATCGAAATTCGTCCTGAATCGCGGCCATCCGCCAAATCCATACGTGTCTTGAGGACAAGTATATACGACATTTTGTAAAACATGCTTGACTTCAAGATCGCGATATGTAAAACATGCTTTACTAAACGACAAAGAGGTTTGTCATGTCGACCGAAGCTTCAAGACCAACGCGAAGGGCCGCAGGTGTACTGACCATGGGTGTTGGCGCAGCGCTGCTGTCGGCGACCGGCCAGCCGACGCCGAAGGTGATGGCCCGCCTCGCCGAGCTTGGGCTGCCCGACCTCGCCGCCCGCCTCGCGATCCATGCTGTCCCGGTTGTCCTTGTCATCAGCGCGGTCCTTCTGGGCCGGGCGCTGGGCAAGGGCCGGAGCAAGACAATGCGCTGGATCATCTACGCGCTGCTTGGCGGCGTCGTTGGGTTCTTCACCGGCT
>JBMOGP010000114.1:0-7070 GCA_049318285.1 Hyphomonadaceae bacterium | reverse complement strand
CGCAGTGTTGCGCCTCGCCGTTGAACGGCTTGGTGATGCCGAACAGCGGGCCCTGCGCGAAACCATAGAGCTGGCCGTGTGATAGCTCCATGATGCGCTTGCCGCCCAGGTCTGCGAGCAAGGCGTCATAGAAAACGAGCGCTTTTTCGACGTCCGTGACGCCGATGGTTGTGTAGCCGATCATGGGCCGTGCTTCCCTGCGAGTGTGGGCCTGCGATTGCAGGGAAGGAATCATGTCGGCCGCCGGATCGCAAGATCACATTCCGACCCTAGGCGCCGGGGGAGTAGAAGGCGCAGAGCTTGTTGCCGTCGAGGTCGCGGAAATAGCCGGCGTAGAACGTGTCGCCGCGCGCGCCAGCCGGGCCTTCGCACTTGCCGCCATTGGCGATGGCAGCCTCGTAGACCTCGTGGACTTTCTCCCTCGAGGGCATGGCAAGCGCGATCATGGTGCCGTTGCCGGACGTGGCGGGCTCCTGGTTGTGTGGCTTGCCGATGCCGAGCATGGCGCCGCCGCCCGCGCCGAAGACAGTCGACACGCCAAAATCCATCATGCGCTTGCCGCCGACGGGCGCCAGCACCTTGTCGTAGAACTCGAGCGCCTTCTCGTAATTGTTGGTGCCGAGCATTGCGTACCCGATCATGAGTGTCCTCCGTCCTCTTGGTGCAGGAAGAATTGCGCTGCGTGTGTATCGGGCGCAAGATGCCGACGCTGCGATGCTGACAGCACCCTGGCGGCAGGGCGCAGGTACAATGGAGGGGTAATCTGACTGGGTCTTAGATTCCTTCACGGGGCGCTCAGTTGCCAGCGGCGCCATCCATGGGCAAGGCCACGTCCTTCGAGACGATCGCATTGTGAATGCCCCGGCGTGGCTGGCGGCGTGCCTGCAATCCCTCAGGATGAGGCCTTGAAATGAGCCGGCACGTTGAGGAGCCCTCATCCGTGCAACTTGCCGCTACCGGCCGATGATGCGGTCAAGGGCGCGGCGGCGGGATGCAGTGGAAAAAAGCCCGCCCCGGCTTGGGGCGGGCTTCGATTTGTCTGCCGATCAGCTTACGCGAACAGCTTCGCCCATTTGGGTTTCTTGCGGGTCTTCCAGGCGCCGCGGTGGTACGCGTCGGAGCCGATGAGGGGCACGACGGTGGTGGCTTCCGCAAAGACCATCTGTTCGTGCGTGGTCGACACCTTGCCCCACGAGGCGGCTTCTTTCAGCGTGGACGATGAGCAGGCGCCGTCGCGGACGTCGGCGACAGTGATCTGCACGGCGTATTTGTGGACCTCGGCATCGATGCCGAGGATCTCGGCGCAGACGACGGTGTCCTGCGCGAAGTTCTTCGGAACCCCGCCGCCAACCATGAAGAGGCCGGTGGTGCCGGCCGCAATCTTGATGTCGGTCAGTTCGCGGAAGTCCGCGACCGCGTCGATCATCAGGTAGGGCTTCTTTGCCTTGGCGCGTTCCTTCTGGTGCTTCACCAGTCCGAAGCCGGCCGACGAGTCGACAAATGCCGGGCAGAAGATCGGCACGCCTTCCTCGTAGCAGGTCTGGATCAGGGAGCCTTTCTTCTTGGCGTTGCCGGCGGCAAGCCATTTGCCCATCTCATGGATGAACTCACGGCTGGAATAACCACGCGGCTCGAGCGCGTTGGCGAGCTCGAGGATCGTGTGGTCGCACGCCTGGAGCTCTTCCTCGTCGATATAGGTGTCGTAGATCCGGTCGATGTAGTTCTCGCGCAGGACGTTGTCGTCCACTTCGCCGGCGGCCTGGTAGTGCTTGAAGCCCAGGGCTTCGAAGAAATCCATGTCGACGATCGAGGCGCCGGTGGCGACGATCGCGTCGATCATGCCGAACTTCACCATGTCCCGGTAGACGTGCATGCAGCCGCCTGCCGAGGTAGAGCCGGCGAGGATGAGCCAGGTCGAGCAGCCCTTCTCGCGAAGGGCCATGTCGAAGATGTCGGCGGCGCGGGCCGTGTCGCGCGACGAGAACGACATCTTGCGCATCGAGTCGATGATCGGACGCGCGTCGAAAGACGTCATATCGACGTGTTCGACCGTCTTGCCGAGCAGCTGGGCTTTCGTGTTGTTGCGCTTCTTCGCGACGTGTTTGACGGGCGCGGCCTTGGCGGCGGGTTTCGTGGCCATGGGGACATGACTCCAGAGGAGAGGACGTCAGAAGGGCGACGGCCAGCCTTGGGTCCCGGTTCCGGGATTGGGCGGGGATATAGCAGTGTGCGGACGGAATTAAACAGGAAAGCGCGGGCCGGGGTTTATTCGGCCCGCGCGTCCATTCTGTAACAGTTTGACTACCGCACGACCTTCAGGCGGCGCGGCGCCTTGCGGCTGACGCGGCGTGCGGGCTTCTCGACGACGAGCGGGCCGTACATCGAGGTCCAGGGCAGGTCACGGACACCAATGGTTTCCGTTTCACCAAAGCCGTTGAACCGCGTCTGCATGGCGACACCATAGGCGCCGAGCATGCCGATCTCGATGTAGTCGCCTTCGCGGATATCGGCAGGGAGGACGAAAGGTCCTTCCATCGTATCCATCGAGTCGCAGGTCGGGCCGTAGAGCTTGAAGCCCTGCAGCTCGCCTTCGAATTCACCATCCGGCCGGTGAGCCTTCACGGGGAAGGGCCACTTGCAGTGCGCCGCATCAAACAGGTTGCCGTACGAGCCATCGTTGATGTGCAGCGCGCCGTCCTTCACCAGCTCGACGCGGGCGAGGATGGAGCTTGACTCTGCGACAAGCGCGCGGCCGGGTTCGCACCACAGCTGGGCGTTCATCGCGACCGGCATTTCCTCAAACGCCTGCTTGATGACCCTGACGTAGAGCTCAAGGTCCGGAGGCGTCATGCCCGGGTAGGCCGACGGGAAGCCGCCGCCCACATCGACAACGTCGAGAATGACGCCGGCCTCGCGGATGATCTGCGAGGCCAGCTCAATCGCGTCGCGATAGGCCGAGGGGTTCATGCACTGCGAGCCGACGTGGAAAGAGACGCCGAGATTGTCCGCAAAGCCGCGCGCCTTGCGCACCAGGGCGGGAGCATTCTCTTCCGAGACGCCGAACTTGTTTGACAGGGCGTACATCGCATCCGCGTTGTTCACCGCGAGGCGCACGACCAGGGTGAGATCATCGGCGCGCTGAGTGGCGGCGACGATCTTTTCCAGCTCGGCTTCGCAATCCAGCGAGAAGACGCGGACGCCATGCTCGAAATAGGCCCGTTCGATCGCCTTGCGCGATTTCACAGGGTGCATGAACGCCATCTTCGCATCCGGATAGCGGGAGGCGACGAGCTTGATCTCTTCTTCCGACGCGACGTCGAACCACCGGAGGCCCGTCGCGTACATCGCGTCGAGCGCCCACGACGAAGGGTTCGCCTTTACTGCGTAAAGAACTTCGCCCGGAAAGTTATCCCTGAACCAAGTAGCCGCTATCGACACCCGCTCCGGTCGCACGCATGCGACTGGCAGCTCTGGGAGTCGTTCCCGGACCAGGTCCAGGGGCGTATGAAACGTGAGCAATTCACGTACACCCCTGTTAGTTGTTGAACCCAATCCGGCGTTAGTACGGATCTTTGACTCGTTAAGTCTGCCTCTCAACCCGCACACGTCATCCAAACCCCACCTGATACTCAGGCTAACTTGGGAAGTTCAGACGCCACGTGGAATCAAGGCGCAGAGCCTCGAGCCGATGTCCGCCGGCGCGATGTATATAGGGGCGTAGGTCGGTCATGTAAATAAAATCTTGCGGGGCGTCAGTGGGTTGCCAACAACGGTTCATTTCCGGGAACCATTAGTAGACGACGCGCTCAGGAAACCGGATCCGGCGCTGTCATGTGACAGCCCGCGACTGGCGGGTCATTCGGCGAGGCGTTTCTGATTCGCGTTTCAGAATAAGGCTTGAGGAGCAGCGACATGGCGCAGGCGAGCATCGCTACGGCAGCTGAGATCAGGCTGCCGGACTGGCTGGCGGCGTGGCCCTTGCCATCGGCGCCGGTGTCTGATGTCGACGCGATGCGGCTTGCGGTGGCAATCGCGAGCGAAAATGTCGCGCGCGGGAACGGGGGCCCTTTCGGCGCGTGCGTGCGGGACGATTCGGGCGGCGAGATCATCGGCGTCGGCGTGAACCTGGCCATGGCCAGCGGCAATCCGGTGCTGCATGCCGAGACGGTCGCGCTGTCGCTGGCGGGACGGCGGCTGGAGGCGGGTGGTGGCATAGCGTTGTTTACGTCGTGCGAGCCATGCATCATGTGCCTCGGCGCCGCGCACTGGGCTGGCGTCAAGCGGATCGTGTCGGCGGCCAGCAAGGCGGATGCTGAGGCGGCGGGCTTCAGCGAGGGCGCCGGGACCTGCGAACTGCGCGCCGAGATGAGGGCGCGAGGCGTTGTGTTCGCGGACGGACTGTTGCGGGATGAAAGCGTGGCGGTACTGAGGGCTTATGTGGACAGCGGCGGCGCGATCTATGGGCCGAGGGGGTGAGGCGTGCGCGGCTCGAATCTTATTGCCTCTCGATAAGCCGCCCCTAGAGTGATCTCAGACAATTTCAGAGGGCGCGATGAGCAAGAAACTGATGACGGTGAAGCTTGGCTCCGTGCTGGCGGCGGTGCTGGCGTTGAATGCCTGCGCGACGGGTGGGGGTACTTCCCAGACCTATGCTGCGCCGATGGTTCCGGCGGCGGCGCCGGAGCAGGCGGCGACGGCTGCCCGCGATCCGGTGATGCAGCGCATCGCGGCGATGGCCTACGATATTCCGTACACGAAGTACGTCCTCAAGAACGGCTTGACGCTGATTGTGCACGAGGACACCAAGACGCCGACGGTGACGCTGCAGCTCGTCTATCACGTCGGCTCTAAGAACGAGCCCGAGGGCCGGTCGGGCTTCGCGCACCTGTTCGAGCACCTGATGTTTAACGGCTCGCAGCATTTCAACGACGACTTCTTCAAGGCGACGCAGCAGATCGGCGCGACCAACCAGAACGGCACGACCAACACGGATCGCACGAACTATTACCAGACTGTGCCGAAGGCGGCGCTTGACACGATCCTGTGGCTGGAGTCGGACCGCATGGGCTACCTGCTCGGCGCGGTGGACCAGAAACGGCTCGATGAGCAGCGCGGCGTGGTGCAGAACGAGAAGCGCCAGGGCGAGAACCAGCCCTATGGCAAGGTGTTCAACCAAATCGTGGCGGCGACCTACCCTGACGACCATCCCTATGGCCACACGGTCATTGGCTCGATGGAGGATCTCAACGCGGCCACGATGCAGGACGTGCAGGACTGGTTCAAGCAATGGTACGGACCTGCCAACGCGATCCTCGTGATCGCCGGCGACATCAAGCCTGAAGAGGCGAAGGCCAAGGTCGAGAAATTCTTCGGCGAGATTCCGCCGGGACCACCGCCGACGCAGCCGAAATCATGGGTTCCGGAGATTGCCGAGAACCAGCGCGAGATCATGTACGATCGCGTCGCGCAGCCGCGCATCTACAAGACGTGGAACGTGCCGGAGCTGGGCAATCCGGAAGGCGAGCTGCTGGATCACGTTGCCGCAGCGCTGGGTGGCGACAGGAATGCACGGCTTACCAAGCGGCTTGTGTTCGACGAGCAGGTTGCGACGAACGTGAATGTCGGCAATTCGCAGAGCGAGATCGCCGGCCAGTTCCGTATCGTGGTCACGGCAAAGCCGGACGCAGATCTTGCGAAGATCGAGGCGGCGATCGACGAGGAGATGAACAAGCTGATCGCCTCCGGGCCGACGCAGGCCGAACTGGACAAGAGTATCGTTCAGGCTGTCTCCGGCACGATTGCCGGCCTCGAGACCACGTCGAGCAAGGCGACGCAGCTGGCCCAGTGGGAGATGATCGACGGCGAGCCGGATGGCTGGAAGAAGTCGCTGCAGCGGCTGCAGGCGGCGACCCCGGCAAGTGTGCAGGCATCGGCGCGGAAATGGCTGACGCGCGGGTCGTACACGCTGAGCGTGCTGCCCTTCGGCGAGCCCGCAGCCTTTGCGGAGAAGGTCGACCGCTCGAAGATGCCACAGCCGGGAACGATAGCGGATGCGGTGTTCCCTGAATTCCAGACGGCGACGCTGTCGAACGGGATCAAGGTCTACCTCGTCGAGCGGCATGATGTGCCGCAGGTGAGCGTGTCGATGCAGCTGGATACGGGCTATCCGGCTGACCTCGCGACGATGAGGGACGGGCTGTCGGGCCTGACGGCCAACCTGCTGGACGAGGGCACGACGAGCCGCTCGGCGCTGCAGATCGCCGACGAGATCGACCGGCTGGGCGGCTATGTCGGCACTGGCGGCGGCGGGGATGCGTCGACGGTCGAGTTCTCGGCGCTGACGCCAACAGTCGATCAGGTGATGGCGATCTGGGCCGACGTGCTGCGCAATCCTGCGTTCGCGGAGGGCGACTTCCGCCGCATCCAGGCGCAGACGGCGCAGGGGCTGCAGCAGCAGCTGCGTGATCCGGGCTCGATCGGCCAGCGTGTGCTGTCGCGCGCGCTGTGGGGCGACGATCATGCTTACGGCCGGCTGCTGACGCCGCAGGAAGTCTCGGCATTGACGCCAGCGGACGCCGCCGCCTTCCACAAGGCGTGGTACGGGCCGAACAATGCGACGTTGTTTGTCGTCGGCGATACGACACTCGCGGAGATCACGCCGAAACTTGAGGCGGCGCTACGTGGTTGGGGCGAGGCGCCGATGAAGCGCGCTTCCGTGGCCAATGGCGTGCGGCCTTCGACGCCCGTCGTCTATCTGATCGACCGGCCGGATTCGGCGCAGTCGATCATCCTCGTCGGTACGCCACAGGCGCCACGTAACCCCGCGGAAGACACGCGTGTCTCGGCGTTCAACGCGCTGTTCGGCGGCAACTTTACCAGCCGCGTGAACATGAACCTGCGTGAGGACAAGGGCTGGTCGTACGGCGCGCGCTCGATCGTCAGCGGCGGTCGGGGGCCGCGGACGTTCACGATCCAGGCGCCGGTGCAGACCGATCAGACGAAGGGCGCATTGATAGAGCTGCGCAAGGAGCTCAACGACATCGTAGGCAGGAAGCCGCCGACGGCTGTTG
>JBMOGP010000113.1:0-7133 GCA_049318285.1 Hyphomonadaceae bacterium | reverse complement strand
GCGACGCCATCACGAAGCCAGCCACGACTGCCGCCCCCTGACCCACCCGCCTCGCCAGCGGCTGCGCCGCAAGCGGCCCAGTAAGCGCGCTCACGCCACCGACTGAAATGATGGGGCCCATCAGCATCAGCCCCATCTGCAGGTCACGCAGACTGAACAGCGTCAACGTCGCGAAGAAGAACCCCGCCGATACATGGAAGAGGAAGGTCGCGGTGATGATCGCCCGCATCGCCATCTGGGCCTCGATGCGCAACCCGATCCGCCATGCCTGGGAAATCCAGAAGGCCAGGAGCTCAGAGAAAGAGCCTGATCCCGGAGCTCGCGCCCACCTGGACTTCACCGCGCCGAAAGGGTCAGCCGCGCGTGAGGGCGTGGCCAGGCGCCACCGATTGAGCTGACTGCGCCAGCCTAAGCCAGACCTTCGCGCCCGATGGCGTAGAAGCGTTCCTTGCGCTGGGCGCGCAGGTCATCGGCCGACATGCCGTCGAGCGTAACGAGCGCCGCTTCGATGGCATCGCCGACCTTCTCGATCGCGACCTTGGGATCGCGGTGCGCGCCGCCCATGGGCTCCTTCACCACCGCATCCACGATCCGGAATTTCTCGAGATCCTGCGCCGTGATCTTCATGGCTTCGGCCGTGTCCTTGGCGCGCTTGGCGTCGTGGAAGAGGATTGAAGCGGCACCCTCGGGCGAAATCACCGAGTAGACGGCATGCTCCATCATCAGCACCTTGTTGCCGGAGGCCAGTGCGACTGCGCCGCCTGATCCGCCCTCGCCGACGATGACCGAGATCATCGGCGTATCCAGCGTCAGGCACGCCTCGATGGCGCGCGCCAGCGCCTCAGCCTGGCCGCGCTCTTCCCCGCCCTTGCCAGGAAACGCGCCCGAGGTATCCACCAGCGCCACCACCGGAAGACCAAACCGGCCAGCCAGTTCAATGAGGCGAACGGCCTTGCGATAGCCCTCCGGCTTTCCCATTCCAAAATTGTGCTTGAGGCGCGTCTGCGTATCGCGGCCCTTCTCATGCCCGATGACGACGACCGGTCGCCCACGGAAACGCGCAAGGCCGCCAAGGATGGCGTCGTCATTCATGAACTTCCGGTCGCCAGCGAGCTCGACGAATTCGTCGAACAGCCCCGCGACATAATCAAGAAAGTGCGGCCGGTCCGGATGACGCGCGACCTGCGTCTTCTGCCAGGCATTGAGATGGGAATAGATGTGCTCAAGCTGCTTGTGCGCCTTCTCGCGCAGCTTGCCGACCTCCTCACCGACCGCCGCACCGCCCGTGGCTTCCAGCTCGGCGATCTTCTTCTCGAGGTCGGCGAGCTGTTTTTCGAATTCGAGATAGGTCGATACGGCCATGGGGAGGCTCCGCCAAACGAGACGGCGACATACCCCCAGCCCCTCACCTCGGCAAGCACGCCAAACCTAGATACTTGATCTTTATTGCTTTTCCAGACAGCCAGCCAGGCGTGAACATGCCCGCGATGACGGTGCGCGCGCGTCCGATCAGCTTGACCCGGTCGCCCTCCACCCGCGTCGTGATGTGCACCCCGCGGCCCGGACAGGCCTGCAAACAGTTCAGCGCGGCCTTGCCCAGGACCTCCAAGACGTCGGGCGCAATGATGCAGGGGTTCAAATCCATCCCCTCCGCTGAGCGCTTCCTCACGACGCACGCTGCGATCGACAACGCTTTCGACCTGCAACGTCACATGATCAGCAGGCCGATGCTGAGGCTGTTCCGTACACGGGCGGAATCTGTCTGGGCGAAGGCGACTGCTTGATCGAAACCCCGCACGCCGCGACGGCTTCCGGCGACCCAAGTTGAGTTGTCAGTTCCCACGAACGTGTTCCGGACGGTCCTGCTGCGCACCCTGCCCTAAGTTCGAGCGAGCGCCTGTCGAACGACTGGCGGCGCCTTTGCGGGCCTTGAAAGGTGACGACTGCCGGGATATCTTACATTTGTCTTACTTGAAAGGATATGGCCGATGGCCACGGCGGAAAAGCTGACCACCACGGTCTCCACCAAGGGGCAGGTCGTCCTGCCGAGCGCCATCCGCCAGCGGCGGGACTGGGGCGCGGGCACCCGGCTGGTGGTCGAGGATACGCCGGAAGGTGTGCTGCTGAAACCTGCGCCGGCCTTCGCTGAAACACGGCCCGATGACGTGTTCGCGTCCCTGCCCTACAGCGGCAAGCCGAAAACGATCGAAGAAATGGACGCAGGCGTCCTCGCCGAAGCGAAGCGCCGTCATGCTCGCGATTGATACGAACGTCATCGTCCGCTACCTCACGGGCGATCACCCCAGGCAGTCGGCCCGCGCCCGCGCGTTGATCAACGGCGAAGCCGTGTTCGCATCAATAACCGTGTTGTTGGAGGCCGACTGGGTGCTCCGCAGCGTCTATGGTTATCCGCCGGCTCAGGTTGCACGCGCCATGCGAGCCTTCGCCGGGTTGCCAACCGTGACAGTCGAGGATGGAGCGATGCTGGCGGCGGCCCTCGACCTTGTCGAGCGCGGCATGGATTTCGCCGACGCACTGCATCTCACGCGGTCAGCGCATTGCGAGGGGTTCGCCAGCTTCGACAAGAAGCTGGTCAAGGCGGCGAAGGCGGCCGGCTTCGACATGGCGCATGAGGTCCGATTGTGAACAGACGGGGGTCGAGGATCCCTCAGCTCTTCACGAGATCAATGAAGTCGCGCGCCGACCTGCCCCCAAGCGCGACGCCGATCTGCACGCTTTCCAAGCAGGCTGGCGTCTCGCCAGCGCGAGATTTACCCGATCAAGGCGGCGGGAAAAGCGCAAGCTACGCGCACGTCATTGGCTGCCGCCACTCGACCGTAAGCGATGTCCCGAGGCCCTTGTGATCCTGGGGGCGTTCGTTTCTGATACCGCATAGACGAGACCCGTAATTGGTACGGTGCTCAGAATGGTCGACCGATCTGGCGCGCGACCTCGTCCGGCCTATGCACCTCGCGCAGCTTCTCGGGCGCCCGCACCTGCGGGATCATCTGCGACGCATCGCGTTGGCCCAGTGGGTCGATTTTTGATGTCCCCACAAAAAGACGCTGGGGGCATAGACGGCCCGTCATTGATCTGTCACATTAGTGTCATGAAAATGATACATGCGATTCTAGGGGTTGGGGCGGCGAGCCTTTTGCCGTCCGCGCTGGCCCAGGAGCCGGTCTCGAAAGAGGCCCGTCGTTATGCAATCACCATCAATTCCGAGGTGAAACCCGTAGCTGAACCCGATCTGCGCTACCCGGCTTATGCTGGGTCCCGCGCGCTGGAGGGCGCCTGCGAGGTGACATTCGCAGTGTCCACAGCCGGCCATCCGGACGCGATCCGGGTGGGTGCATGCTCGTCGGAGGCGTTCCGGCGTTCAGCCAAGGCCACAGTCGAGCAGATGCGGTTTGCACCACGCGCGGACGCCCTTGACGGCGCCAGCATGCAGATCCGTTGGACGTTTGAGGATGACGTTGTCCAGACGGCCAGTCTGAACTAGCTCACCCGTTTCACAGTCTTTGAAAGGGCGTGCCGCACCGGCGCGCCCTTCTGCTTTCTGGCGTCAGAGTGTTGCCGGCCGCCACTTCGCAAACATCATCGCGAATGCTTCCGGGTCACGTGATGGCCAGCCATGGTCGACCGGACCATTGCCCTGCCCGAACCCCGGCGCCCGCACGATCGCCTCGACCAGATAGGCGCGCGCCAGCGCGACCGCATCGACAAGCGTCAGTCCCCGCGCAAGTCCGGCAGCGATGCCGGACGCGAGCGTGCAGCCCGTGCCGTGGGTCGCCCTGGTGACAATACGGGGACCGTCGAAGAAATGCTCGCCCGACTGGGTCGCCAGCACATCGACGATGACATCGCCGCCGACATGCGCGCCTTTCACCAGCGCGGCGATGGCGCCCATGTCGAGCAGCTTCTCGGCGGCACGGCGCTGTCCGTCCAGCGTATCGACCGCCTTGCCCGTGAGAACTTCGGCCTCAGGCGCATTCGGCGTCACGAGCGCTGCATGCGGCACCATCAGCTGGCGAACGGCGTCCACAGCCTCCTTCGGCAACAGGATATCGCCCGAGCTCGCAACCATGACGGGATCGATCACGCGCGCAGTCTTCGGCGCGAAATCACCAAACGCTTCGGCGATCGTCTCGACGAGCAGCTTGTCGCCCAGCATGCCCGTCTTCAGCACATCGGCGCCGATATCCCTGAGCACCGCCTCCATCTGCGCGCGCACGGCCTTCGGCGGCGTCGCCACCACGCCGCTGACCCCTAGCGTGTTCTGGATCGTCAGCGCCGTGACAGCCGTCGCCGCAAAACCGCCAAGCGCCGTCACCGTCTTGATGTCGGCCTGGATGCCCGCCCCGCCGCCCGAGTCAGACCCGGCGATGATAAGCACGCGGCCCCTGGGCCCGTCCCCGTCTTTCTCAGTCATGCAACAATCCTGGCGGCTATGCTGGCGATCTTCCTACCCACGCGCGCAACGCTTGCCCATGCCCACCCGCCGGAACGCACGTCGTGAAAGAATGGCCGCTAGCCAGTCCTCCGGGGCGCTGATCCAGCTGTGAGGCGCGACAGGGTCTGTTCGAAACTGGGCGGCCGGGCGCCTTCGAACTGCAGGTGCGTGCCCGAGCTGTCCTGCCCCAGAACACGGAACGGCACTTGCTGGTCGGCAACCTTTAGGCGTCCCGTCGCACCGCTCCGCAGGTCAGCGCCTTCACCAAGCAGCGCGCCGCCTCGCGACAGGTTCTCGATGGTGACCTTCTGCCGGCTTTCAACGAGTTCGCCGCTGATCCCGACGTCGAAGCGTTCATCGGCGCGGCGATTGGCGTCCAGGGTGGACGTCCGGACGACCCGCACGATCACAGCGCGCAGGCGAGCAATGGACTCGTCGACATCGCCAACCGTCGAACTCAGCGAGCGTACACCCTCGCCTGTCCGCGCAGCTTCGGTGAGAACCACAGCGACTGAGTCCGAGACATATTCCGCCGCCTTGGCCGTTTCAGAAACGTGCCGCAGGATCTCGAGAATTGTCGCGCTCTGTTCTTCCATCGCCGCTGCAATGACCATCGACCCTTCATCGACAGATGCGATCTGGCGCCCGATCTCCGAGACCACCGTCGTGGTCTCGCGCATGACATCCTGAATGCCGGCAACGTGCCTGCGGATCTCCTCCGTCGACCTGGCAGTCTGGCTCGACAGGGATTTGACTTCCGCAGCCACGACGGAAAAGCCGCGTCCAGCCTCGCCCGCGCGGGCGGCCTCGATCGTCGCATTGAGCGCAAGAAGATTGGTCTGGTCGGCAATCGCCGAGATGATGTTCGCCACATCGCCGATCTTGCCGATGGCGTCTGCAAGGTTGCTGACGGCCAGGCGCGTGCGCTCGCTGGTCTCGACCGTGGCCGATGTCACCAGGCGGGCGCGGCCGAGCTGCTCGGACACCTCTCCGATCGAAGCCGAAAACTGTTCAGTCGCAGCCATCATGCTTGTGGCGCTCATGATGGCCTGCTGGGCCGCGGACGCAACACCCTGGCATTGCTCGGTCACATTGCCGACAGAGGCGGTCATCGTCGCCGCGAGCTGCGTCATGCGACCAGCCTGCTCGCCCACATGGCTCACCGCCGAGCCCGCTTCCAGTTCGACGGTCGCCGCCATGGCCTGCATCGACTTGCGACGCATGTTCTCGGCCCGCGCAGCATCTTCGACCTGCCTGGCGCGGAGCGCTTCCATGTCGGCAAGATTCTGGCGGAAAACATCGAGGGCGCGGATCATCCCGCCGATTTCGTCCTTGCGGTCGGCGCCTTCGACCCGGACATTGAGCTGGCCGCGCGCAAGCTGCTCCATGACCCCGGTGAGGCCTGAGACGGGCCGGATCACGCGGATGAAAAGCAGGTAGAACCCTCCGATCGTGATCGCCAGAGCCGCAGCGATCATTGCATACTGGATGATGCTGAACTGGGCAGAGTCGGAACGGGCCTTCTCCTCGAGGCGAGCCTGCAGCGCCACCGCCCCCGCAAAGATCGCATCCACATGCTTGCGATGCGCTGTGTAGGCTGACGCAACCTCGCCATAGGCAGCTTCCACGGCTGCCACATCGCCGGCCTCGATTGCTGGCATCAGGCGCTGCTCGACGGCGGACCAGAATGTCTCCGCTTCCGCATGCGATTCGACGGCGATGAGATTGTAGAGCTCCGCATCGGCGCTCGCGTTATCCGGCCAGCCCGACTTGTTCGACCAGCCCGACTTGTTCGACCAGCCCGACTTGTTCGACCAGCCCGACTTGTTCGACCAGAAGGCGTGGCGTGCGTTGTACGCCTGCTTGAGCCCGGCAAGGCTCTGCTTGTGGTCGGCTGCAGACTGCGGGCTGTTCTTTGCCAGCGTGGCCTCGAGGTAGGCCTCGATGAGATGGGCGGGCTGGGGCAGCACGTCCGCCACGAGATCCTTCGCGCGGACGATCTGGCCGTAAGTCTCGCCGTTGATCGCCATCTGCGACGACGCAAAGTGCTGCACGCCGGCCGATCCGGCAAACACCATACATACGACGCCGCCGAGCACGAGAGCCAGGGAACGAATGCGCAGATTGAACATGCCGGAGACCCTCAGCTAGCAATCTGCAATTAGCGCTGCAGCAGTTAATGGAGGCCTGTGTTTTTGCCAATTTGCGCGGGGGTCAGGCTCAAAGGAGCGGCAGGCAAAATGGCCGCCCGGTTGAGGGGCCCGCCAGCCATGCGATTGCAAGGGGCCAGCTGAGGGCGCAGGTCACCGGGCGCGTTTCATTCACGTCGCCCGGAACGGCGCGTCCCGCCAAGGCTGTCAGGCGCTCGTCAGAGACACGAAAACATCCTCGAGGTCGGGCTCCTCCGTCGCGAGATCGCCGATACCGATCTCGGCATCACGCAGGCGGCTCAGAAGACCTTCAATCGACTGTTCACCGATCCTGTAGGTGATCGCGAGCTGCCCGTCCTTGCGGATGGTGGGTGAGAGGTCTGCAAGCGCCTCGGGCACGGCGCTCAATCCCTGCTCCGGGCGGACCACAAGCGTCTTGTGGTTGAGACGGCGCAGCAGCCTGTGCGTTGGCTCACAGGCGATGACCTGCCCATGATTGATGATGGCGATCTCGTCGCACATCTCCTGCG
>JBMOGP010000112.1:0-7187 GCA_049318285.1 Hyphomonadaceae bacterium | reverse complement strand
CGTAGAGCGACTGCAGGTCGTTCGAGCCGACGACGATGACCTTCTGGCACATGTCGCGGGCGATCGGCAGGCCGAAGCCGCCGCAGACCACGTCGCCCAGGAAGTCGAGCAGGACGTAGTCGAAGCCCCAGTCGTGGAAGCCGAGCTTCTCGAGCAGTTCAAAGCCGTGAATGATGCCCCGTCCGCCGCAGCCGCGACCCACTTCCGGTCCGCCGAGCTCCATCGCGAAGACACCATCGCGCTGGAAGCAGACATCTTCGATGCGAACTTCATCGCCGGCTGCTTTTTTCCGCGAGGACGTCTCGATGATCGTGGGACACGCTTTCCCACCAAACAGCAGCGAGGTGGTGTCCGACTTGGGATCACAGCCGATGAGCAGCACGCGCTTGCCCTGCTGGGCCATCATGTAGCTAAGGTTTGCGAGAGCAAAGCTCTTGCCGCTGCCGCCCTTGCCATAGATGGCGATGATCTGCGTTTCCTTCGTGACTTCGCCGGTTGGAACGGGATCCGGCTCAATGGCCGCTTCCCTGCGCAAGGCTCGAGTGTCCAGCAGCGTCACGCTCATGCGCAGTGTCTCCAGTCCAGGACCATTTTCAGGCACGCGCCATCGGTAAATGCGGTGGCGTATGCATCGCCGGCTTTTTCGGGTGACTGTTCGTGGGTGACGAGACCATCGAGCGACAGACTGCCGAGCCGCAGCATTGCGCTGATCGCCCGCAGGTCCTCCGGCTTCCACTCAGCTGCGACGCGGAAGCGCGCCTCGCGCATGAAGGTGGGGACGAAGGCGAAGGACAGACGGTCTTCATAGAAGCCAGCGAGAACGATCTCGCCGCCCTTGCCGAGCCGGTTCACGAATGAGTCCAGCTGTGAGCCCGCTCCGCTGGCGTCGTAGATCGTGTCGTAGTCCGTCCGCTGATCCTCATCAGGATGAACGACGTTGTAGCCATCAGCGCCGGAGCGCCGCTGGGGATTGGTTTCCCAGACTGTCGGCGCCGGGGCTCCGGTCGCAATCGTTATGCGCGCGAGCAGGCGGCCGAGTACGCCATGGCCAACGATCAGATCAGGCGGCGCGCCGCCAGCGAGGGCGTGATAGGCTGTTGCGGCCAGCGCAATCAGCACAGCTTGTGAGCCGAGATTTTCGGGAACCGCAGTCGCACGCGCGCCGGGAGCGATGAGCGTCCGCGCCGCGCCGCCAAACAGGCCGCGAGCATCCTTGTAGCAGGTGGCTCCCGGGATGAAGACGTTCTCGCCAATGCGATGAGTCGCCTTTGCGCCAGCATCGACGACACGGCCGACCGACTCATAGCCGGGGACAAGCGGATAGCCCATTCCGGGAAATGGCGGCATGCGGCCAGACCAGAGCAGACGCTCGGTTCCGGTGCTGATTCCACTCCACGACACATCGATCACGACGTCGTCGTCGCGCACAGCATTGAGCGCAAGATTGCGCACAGCGATCTGTTGAGGCCCATCCAGGACGACAGCGACAGTCTGCATCTCGCCTCCCACTTGCCACCCGCGCCAGTCGCAAAGCTGTTGCGTGGACACCGTGTCAACTTACGTGGACGACTTATGGTGTCAATCATGCATGACGCATTTAGGGCCGCTTACCCGGCCGTGTTTTCGTGGTTTGTCGACATAAATTGGCGGTCCGCGCCGGCGACGTCAGGGAATGGCGCGCCGGAGCCAGGCTCAATCGACCTACCTGTGGAATCACCCACGGACCGCAGCCGACGGTGAGATGCAGACCAGCCCATCAAGGGGCGGCGATCATGACCCGGAGCAGTCCTGGCGTTCGCACGCGTAACAGTCGGGTGCGGCTGAAGCCTGCTTCGACCGCATATCTGGTTATCTGGGCGGGCGTTCGCGCCTGTCCGCGGCCCATGGCCAACAGGTAGAGGCCAAAATAGGCATCGCCTACCCGGTCCTTGCCCCTTGGGTCCGACATGGGCTCGGCAATCAGCAGCCGGCCGCCGGGCGCGAGGGCCGCGCGCGCGGACGACAACAGTTTTCTGACACCGGCGTCATCATGATCATGTAGGATCCGGACAAGGGTAACGAGATCAGCTCCGGCCGGCAGCGGGTCGGAGAAGAAGCTGCCACCGGTAAAGCTCGTCCGTGAAGCGTAAGGCGCAAGCACTTTACGTGCGCGGGTCACAACCGCAGGCAGGTCAAAAAGATGAAGTTTGAGATGCGGCCAGCGCGTGGCGACAGCGCTCAGGAAAGCACCCTGCCCTCCGCCTACGTCCATGATGCTTCTGTGGCCACGCATGGGGTAAGCGGTGAGAATGTCAGCTGCGACCGCCGGCTGGGTCGCCGCCATCAGGGCTGAGTATGCCGAAACGCCAGATTCTTCCGTGTTTTCCGGGTCTTGTACGGTCGCATAGGGCCAGTAACCCGCAAGATGCTCGCCCCGTCCGCGCCTCAGAAGGGCGACCGGGTCCAGCAAGTCGGCGTAAAGCCGATCGTGGTGACGGATCATCTCGGCGAGACCCGAATTGCCGAGCAGCGCTGCGCCCTGGGCGCCCAACGCATATCGCTCGCCGATCGGCTCGACGAGATCAAGCGCGGCAGCGGCACGGAGCAGCCGCGCCATCTCTGCCGGCGGAACATCAAGCGCAGCCGCTAGTTCCGTAACGTAAAGCGGGCCTGATTCAAGTTTTTTGAGAAGATCGAGCTGGATGCAGGCAGCCAGCACCTGCGAGTAAACGAAACCCGCCACCACGTCGAAGAGACCTCGGGCGCGGCTGTGCGCCATCGGCCGCGTGAACGGGAAGTCAGCAGCAAATCTCTGAAATCGTGGATCCGAGATGCGCGCGTTGCGCCACGCGATCCACCGCGCGCGCCAGTTACTCACAGGCGCCTACGCGGCACTGCGTGAGAGCTGTTTGGGGGCGAGGCGCATCGCCGTCATCCTCACCAGATCGCGCATTTCCTTAGCGCCTTCGCAGTCGGGGACCGAGGCTACGGCTTGCTCCACCAACGCGTTCAGCTTGGCCAGAGCGCCCTGGACACCGCGCTCTGCGACTGCATTTGGACGGTGCAGCAGCGCATCCTGGCCAACCGGCTTGTCGCCAATCTCAGACTGCACGGCATCCATCAGATCGTCAGCCACCTGATAGGCGGCGCCGAGCGTTTCTCCGAGGAAACGCCAAGGCGTTCCATCCGACCCGGCAGCGATCGCTCCGGAAGTCGTGGCCGCCACAAACAGGGCACCCGTCTTTGCCTGGTGGTAGATTTCAAGGGGTGCAGCAGGCTCGCTTTCCCATGCCTGACCTGCCGTAATCCCGGCGGGAGCGCCAACCCCCCGGGCGATTGCCTCGATCAGTGGCGCGATCCGACCAGGCTCAGCGGCGCCGGCGACAGCCAGACGTTCGAAGGCCATCACGATCAGCGCGTCCCCCGCAAGCAAGGCAAGCGGTTCACCATGAACCGCGTGAACAGACGCCTTGCCGCGACGGAAGCTGGCGTTATCGAAGCATGGCAGATCGTCGTGAACCAGGGACGCGCAATGCAGCAGTTCGACGGCGGCTGCAGCTGCATCCGAGATCTCGGGACGATCGTCGCCGCAGGCGCGCGCGACAGCCAGGCACAGCATTGGACGCACACGAGCCCCGCCCGGGAAAACCGCGTAGCGAAGCGCCTTGATCAATCCGGGAGGTGCGCTGGGCGTGTCTGCCCTGTCGATTGCGGCCTTGAGCGCTGCTTCGACACGCACAGGTAGCGTCATGACCGTCTCCCGGACTTGTCGATCGGGTCTGCCCCGACCTATGTCTTGCAGATTGGACACAAGCTGGCGTCCAGTCAATTGACATCGAGGAATCCATGATCAACGACCGCGCCAACCCTGGGGGCGGCGCACTTCATGAGCTGACTGAGGCCAATGTACCGGGCTGTCGTGTCCGTGCGAGCAAAGCGGAGAGGCGCCTGATGCGTCCGGCAGGCGCGAACAGCACGGCCTGGATGGGGACCCGCCAGGCCCGCCGGCGCCTGCGGCATACACCCGGTCAACGCGGAATCGCAAAATCTGCCCTGGCGAGCAAGCATACTCACGAACGCGCAAATGCTGATCCCGATACACTCAGGATGAGGGTATTCAGCCACCTGCACGAGCGTGGACTGGACATGGCGCAGGCGGGAAGAAGACGACCAGCACTCACGCGAACGGACGTGCAGCTTCCCGTGGCCAAGGCGAGGCGTTTGGCATGAACGACCAATCATCCGCCGGCGCCGTTAAGTCGCCGGAGTTCTTGCACAAAACCGGCGGGCCGGGATCTCACTGGCGTGCGCCCGCACCTGGCAACAGACTTCCTGCGCCGCGCTTCGACATTCCAGTCGGATCAGGCGGCTATGCCTGGTGGTACATCGACGCGCTCAGCGAAGACAAACAGCATGGCCTCACAATCATCGCCTTCATCGGCAGTGTTTTCTCGCCCTACTACGCATGGTCGGGGTGGCGGCATCCCGAAAACCATTGCGCCATGAATGTCGCACTCTATTCGGTCAGGGGAAATCGTTGGGCGATGACCGAACGTGGCCACACGCGCCTGGATCGCAGCCCGGACAGGATCGCGATCAGCCGCAGCAGCATGAGCTGGGAGAACGAGACGCTTCGCATCAACGTCGACGAGTGGACAGCCCCTCTCCCCTCCCGAATGCGCGGGACAGTGACGCTGCATCCCTCCTATCTCTCGGGCCAGACTTTTGCGCTGGACGGCGAAGCCCACCATGTGTGGCGACCGATCGCACCACGCGGCCGCGTCGCAGTGCAGTTCGAGGATGGTACATCCTGGAATGGAGAGGGCTATTTCGACAGCAACTGTGGCGACGAACCGCTCGAACGCAGGTTCCGTTCCTGGGACTGGTCACGCTCCCACGTCGCCGATAATGCGACAATCATCTACTATGATGTCGTGCTCCGGAACGGCGAAGAGCGATCCCTTGCGCTGAAATTCAATTCAACAGGCGAGTATATCGCCATCCAAGCCCCGCCGCTGATCCGGATGCCGAAAACCTTCTGGCGCATGCAGCCCACAGCCCGCGGCGATCGCGGAATGGAGCCAAGGCTTGTTCGCGTGCTTGAGGATGCTCCGTTCTACGCCCGATCGCATCTTGCAGGACAGGTCGATGGCGCCCCGGCAGACATCATGCACGAGACGCTGTCACTGGATCGGCTTCGCAATCCGGTCGTGCGCGCGATGCTACCCTTTCGCATGCCCCGCCTCGCCGGAGGGCGTTGACCGCGGCTGGACAGCCTTGAGCAAGAGAGGCGGCTGAAACACCTTGAAGCCCCGGCGGCGCAATGTGCGCCCGACACCGCAACCCGGCGCAAGCGACAAGAAAGCCAGCAACACGTCAGACTTCAGGTCAAGCGTCGGGGCCGCTCGTCGAGCGCCGCAAACAACTCGATCACCCACCTGATATCGTGCTGCAGGCCCGGAGCGGAATCCTGCTCATCGTTCATATCAGTTCCGGCGACAACGGCATCAACCAGAAACTGGGTCTGCGGCAGCGCAGGCGTCGCCAGTTCAGCGCCTGGCGGGGCCCGCCACGAGCGTGTCAGCGCTTTCATCAGGAGCTGCAACTTGCGAGACGTCGGCACAATGGCTCTGCTCGACATGGAATCATGACCTCGCATGGCGACGCGGGCGCCGATATCGGCATAAAGAAGCCTCGCCGCATGGATCGCAGGGCGATAGGCGCGCGGCAACCCGCCGATACCGAGATCGGCACGCTGATAGAGGTGATGGGCGAGCTCAAGCACGCGCTCCACGACCCCTGCAATCTGCGGATTGAACTCCGGACGCGCGAGCCACGAAACGGGGTCAAGGCCCGCCTCGCGCATCCAGGCGCGAGGGAGGTACAGACGTCCATTGCGCGCATCCTCGCCGACATCCCGCGCAATGTTCGTCAGTTGCATGGCCACGCCCAGATCGCATGCCCGCGCAACCATCTCCGGCGAACGCGTCCGCATCAGCGTCGCCATCATTGCACCGACCGCGCCTGCGACGCGCGCGGCATAGTCATATACATCCTCGATCGTCTCATATTCCCGCCCGGACGCATCCCATGCCATGCCCTCCAGAAGCGCGTCGAACGGCGCACGCGGCAGCGCGTACTGATCGACAGCGTCGAACAGCGCCCTGTCGACTGCGGCGTCAGCCGGCTCGCCAGCATAAATTGCATCGAGGCGAGAGGCGAGCCGCGCGATTCCCGCTTCGCCGCCATGATCCACGTCGATGGTATCATCCGACAGACGGCAGAATGCATAGAGGGCGTATGCTCCTCCTCGTACCGCATCGGGCAGGAGCAGCGACGCGACAAAGAATGAGCGGGAGCCAGTGCGGATCATCTGCCGGCAAGTCGCCAGGTCAGCAGGTGTCGCACGTTCGGGTTTGCGTACGTTGGGACGCATGGTGCAGCTCCGGCTCAACAGGAAGGGTCCAGGACAGCGCGCCCCATAAAACCGCGCAAGTGGTAACGTGGGCGTCGAGACGATAGCCAGCGAGCATCACCACGCCGGCCGGTTGGTCCACGCTGCAGAGCCAAGGCCCAGTCCGCGACCACCGGCGCGCACAGGGACATGCCTGGATCGAGATTCGCGAGGGCCTCAACCGGCTCAGCATCCAACATTTTCGGAGACTAATTGCCAGGCTCTTGTCCGCGCAAGCGCTATGTCGGCAAGCGCCGCAGGGGCACATGCCGGGACCCCCCCGTCCACAGGCAACGAGCGAGCGATACGGCGCAATCCACGCACCATACAGGCCGATCCATAGTCTTTCCGTGCAGGCCTCGAAATTGCGACACCCAACCGGGCATCGACGATCGCACCGCGCATGTCGCCACCGCCGTCGCGATCACGACGGCTGAGCATCGGGCGCGCTGGCGGCCTGTTGGTACCAGCCAACATCATGCGTTGCCGCCTCCCCGAAGCTGACGCCCTTAGAAACCGCCATGCGGATGATCGGCCAGGACGTAAGGGTCATGCTCAGGAATGGCCATGGGTCGCGCCAGTCCCATGTGACATCCCGTGTCCCAACGAGCCGGCCCAGCCGGTGACGAAAGCCGGGGCCGCGAAACATCGCCATCTGTGTTTCAGTGAGGCAGGAGTAGAATTGCTGCAGGTTGCTGTGCCGACGCACTCCGACGGGCGGGCTCGCCTGCGGGCTGAGCACGGCGCGAGCGAC
>JBMOGP010000111.1:0-7191 GCA_049318285.1 Hyphomonadaceae bacterium | reverse complement strand
CCGGCGGCCTGTGCGATCGCGGCGGCCTTTGCGGGGTCGGGATGCACGCCGCCGCGCGCGTTTCGGATGGTGGCGACGTGATCGATGTTGACCCCGAGTCGGGCGCGCTCAAGCTTCATTTGAGGCCCCGGCTGCCCGGCTTGATGGCCGGCAGCTTCGCGAGTTCCGGCGGCAGCGCGTTGGCGTCGTAGTCGGGGAAATCGACCGCGGCGAGCGAGACGAATTCCAAGCCGCCGACATCGGCCTTGCCGTTCGAGCGGTCGACGATGCAGGCCGCGCCGATGACGTTGGCGCGGGCGCCTTTGAGCGCCTCCAGGGTTTCGCGCATCGAGATGCCGGTTGTGACGATATCCTCGACGATGATCACGCGCTCTTCCGGCGCGACGGTGAAGCCGCGGCGCAGGCTCATGACGCCGCCTTCGCGCTCGGTATAGATCGAACGGCAGCCGAGCGCGCGGGCTGTTTCGTAGCCGGGGATGAGGCCGCCGACGGCGGGGCCGACGACGACGTCGATCCTGCCGAATTCGGCCTCCAGCTTGCGGGCAAGCGCTGCGCACAGGCGCTCCGTCGTCGGCGGGTGCGAGAAGACCAGCGCCTTCTGCAGGAAAACCGGGCTGCGCCGGCCGGACGACAGGATGAAGTGGCCCTCCAGCAGAGCGCCGACTCGTCTGAATTCGTTGAGGACGTCTTGGGTGTTCATTGGGTGGCTCTAGCGGTTTCGCAGGCTTGGCTCAACGGCAGTTAAGCGCGCGCTCACCCCTTCACCCGCTCGGCTGAGTCGACAACGGCCAGCGCCCGCAGCGCCGCGACGATCTGAGTCAGGCGCTTGCTGTCCTCGACTTCCACGTCGAACTCGAAATCGAAGAAGTCGGGCGAGCGTTTGAGTGTTTTCACGTTGATGATGTTGCCCTGTGCATCAGACACCGTCTTCGCCAGCAGGGCGAGCGCGCCGCGGCGGTTGGCGGTGGTGACGTGGATACGGCCGACCGCCACCGCGTCGGCGTCTCCTTTCGGCTTCCAGCGCAGGTCGAGCCAGTGGTCGGTCTGCCCCTCATAGTCGGCGAGACGTGCGCAGTCGATCACGTGGACCTCGATGCCCTTTTCTGGGATCAGCACGCCGATGATGCGGTCGCCCGGCAGGGGCGAGCAGCATTCAGCGAGGTGCATTGTGACGCCAGCAGTCATCTCGCCGCCGGCAACGAGTCTGGGGCCGTCCTGATCTCGCGAAGCCGCCGCCTTCCTTCCCGGATCGTCCAGGCCGGGGAAGGCTTTCTCCAGCATGTCAGCAGTGGAAAGACGGCCGCGACCGATGGCTTCGGCGAGCGCATCCGCTTTCTCGAACCCGGCGCGCTCGGTCATCTCGGCGTGATCGACCTCGCCAGGATCGAGACCGATGCGGCGCAACGCATGTTCGATCAGGCGGCGGCCGATGGCGATGAATTCACCACGCTCAGCGACACGCGTGAGGCGGCGTATGGCGGAGCGGGCACGGCCAGTGACTGCAAGATTTTCCCAGTGCGGCTGGGCGGCGGGTTTCGTTCCGCGTTGGATCTCGACCGTGTCGCCATTCTCCAGCGTGGCGCGCAGTGGACGACCCTGTCCGTTGATGCGCGCGCCGATCGTGGTGTCACCGATCTCGGTGTGGACGGCATAGGCGAAGTCGAGCGGCGTGGCGCCGGCCGGCAGACGCACGAGCTGGCCCTTCGGCGTGAAGACAAACACGCTGTCGCGGTACATCTGCAGCTTGGCGTGCTCGAGGAATTCCTCGGGCGAGCCGCCATGCTTCAGCATGTCGGCGAATTCGATGAGTTCGCCTTCAGCGTCGAGGCCGGCTTCGCGTGCGGATTCAGCGTCGAAACCGTATTGCGAGTTCTTGTACTTCCAGTGCGCAGCAACGCCTCGCTCGGCCACGGCTTCCATGTCCGTGGTACGGATCTGCAGTTCGACGCGACGATTGCCCGGGCCAAGGAAGGTGGTGTGGAGCGATCGGTAGCCGTTCGGCTTCGGCACGGAGACGTAGTCGGCAAACTTCTCTGACAGGGCGGCCCATTGCTGGTGTGCAGCGCCGAGCGCCTTGTAGCAGTCGTCTGTTGTGGGCACGATCAGGCGGTAGGCGAATACATCGCCGAGGTCCTTGAACGAGATCGACTTGTTCTCGAGCTTCCGCCAGATCGAATACGGGCGCTTCATCCGCCCTTTCAACTCGCCGCGGATGCCGCGCGCGAGCATCACGGTCTCGATATCCGAGCGGATGCGGTCGAGGATAGAGGTGTCGTCTGTGGTCAGTTCTTCGAGGCGTTTCGAGATCGCTGCGTAGGCGACAGGGTTCACCTGCCGGAAGGCGAGGTCTTCGAGTTCGCCAGCGAAGATCGAGAGGCCAACACGGCGCGCGAGCGGCGCATAGATGTCCAGCGTCTCGCGCGAGATACGCAGGCGCGACTCCTCGGTCGGCATGAACTCGATCGTACGCATGTTGTGCAGGCGATCAGCGAGCTTCACCAGAAGCACCCGGATGTCCTTCGTCGTGGCTAGGATGAACTTCTGGAAGTTTTCAGCCTGGATTAGCGCGCGTGGACTGTTGCTGCCGGTTACCTTGGGCAGCTTGGTGACGCCATCGACCAGCTCGGCCACGTCCTTTCCGAACAGGCCGCAGATGTCGTCCACCGATACATCGCAATCCTCGACCACGTCGTGCAGCAGACCGGCGATGATGGTGGACTGGTCCATCTTCAGGTCGGTCAAAAGACCCGCCACCGCGACCGGGTGCGCAAAGTACGGGTCGCCGGAATGGCGCAGCTGCTGGCCGTGCTTCATCACGGCGAAGACATAGGCCTTGTTGAGCTCGTCGTCGGACGCGTCGGGCTGGTAAGCCTGCACGCGATCGACCAGTTCGGCCTGACGCAGGAATTTCCTGCCGCGCGGCTTTGCAGCGACAGCAGGGGCCGTATCCGGCTTCTTGAAGGGGGCTACGTTACCCGGTTGCCCCATGCATCCCGACCTCAGAAGCGCTCTTCGCGCGCCGACTCAAGCTCGACCTGATAGGCCTTGAGGACTTCCTCTTCCGACGAGACCGGAGCGGCAGCCAGGGCGCGCTTGTCGGCTTCCTTCTCGGCTTCCTCGCCAGGGCGAACAACCTGCAGCTCGGCTACCAGGCTGTCCCTGATAGTTTCAAGATCCACCGTCTCGGCGGCAATTTCGCGAAGGGCGACAACCGGGTCCTTGTCGTTGTCACGGTCGATCGTGATGGGGGCGCCCTCGCGGATGACGCGGGCGCGGTGGGCGGCGAGCAGGACCAGGTTGAACCGGTTCGGCACCTTTTCAACGCAGTCTTCAACCGTCACGCGGGCCATGCGAGTCTCCTTTGCGGGGCCGATCCCTCTACAGGAAGCGGATCGCGTAAGCAACATAAGGCTGATCGCGTCATTTTGCCAGCAACCCCGGTGTTTCAACGCCACAACGGGGCTGAAGGCGGAAATGACGGGTTTGACCCAGCGATGCCCCACGGTGCAGGAGAGGGCATGGCGAAGGGAGAGCAAATGCCAAAAGGGAGCACCGCCGCGCCGCCAGAAGCGCCCCCGGACTGCCCGCTCTGCCCCCGGCTGGTCGCATTCCGGGTCGCGAGCCAACAGGCCAATCCCATGTGGTTCAATGGCGCGGTCCCGTCTTTCGGGGATGCTTCAGGGCGGCTGGCTATCGTGGGGCTCGCCCCCGGGTTGCAGGGCGCGAACAAGACCGGACGGCCATTTACCGGGGATTATGCGGGCGACCTGCTCTTTTCCTCGCTTGCCAAGTACGGGTTTTCAATCGGGGAGTTCAAGGCTCGGCCGGATGACAGACTTCGGCTGAAGGACGCGATGATCACCAACGCCGTCCGCTGTGTTCCTCCCGAGAACAAGCCGACGGGCGCGGAAATCCTGACCTGCCGGCAGTTCCTGGTCTCCCGCCTGAGCCAGTTGCCGAAGCTGAAGGTGATCATGGCGCTTGGCCGGATCGCCCATGACTCGACGGTGCGGGCGCTGGGGGCCAAGCCGAGTTCAGCGGTTTTCGGCCATGCCAGACGGCACATGCTGGAGGGGCCGCGGGGGCCGGTGTTGCTGCACGACAGCTATCACTGCAGCCGGTACAACACCAACACTGGCCGGCTGACGGAGCGGATGTTTCATGATGTCTTTGACGCCATCAGGAAGGATCTGGATGGCTGAGAGCCGGTAGACTTCCCCCGCGTTTTCGCCTATCTGCGGCCCGGCTCGCGGGTATAGCTCAATGGTAGAGCAGCAGCCTTCCAAGCTGAATACGAGGGTTCGATTCCCTCTACCCGCTCCAGTCGCTCTCCTGAAATCGATCTGCGCCCGAGCGCTGCGTAAGCTGCCCCATACCGCTTTCGTGACTGTATCCACAGCAAAAACCGCTGGCGCTTTGCGTCTCCGTAAGCTTGCTTACGCACACCGCCAGGAAGCGCGGACAGGGAGAGACGAACCATGAAGATGACAGCAAGGCTGGCGGCGTGCGCTCTGGGTGCGGCGGTCGCTGGCGGCGGCGCGGCCTGGTCCCAGACGGCGCCTGAATATGTCTCCATCCCGATGGAGATTACGATCAACAAGCCGGTGGCCGATGTCTGGTCCAAGGTCGGCGGCTGGTGTGACATTTCCAAATGGATCACTCCGACGGGCGGCGTGCCGTGCGAGGTCAAGTCGAGCCACAGCAACATCGGCTCCGTGCGGGTGATCGCAGGCCGCGTAACCGAGATCATGACCGCCAAATCGCAACACGGCTACGGCTACACGCAGCCTCCGGTCGAAGGCAAATTCTACAACCTCTACCACGGCTTCATCGAAGCCGTCGCTGTCGATGCCAAGACGACGAAGATCAACTACACGCTCATGCTCGACGTGTCGGACAAGGCCGACCAGGCCGCCAAGGACGCCGACGTGAACGGCCGCCGCAAGCAGTTCGAGGCAGCGCTTCAGAACATCAAGAAGCTAGCCGAAGGCTGATCGCCCACGCCCCATGACGTCAGCGGCCCGGCCACAAGCCGGGCCGTTTGCCTTTGTGGATCAATCCGCCGCCGTGATCTCCACAGGCGGTGGCTCGGCCGGGTTCTCGAAGATACGGCGGAGGACGCCGGGCGTGAGAGCGGCGATAGGGTTGATCGATATGTTGGCGCGCGCGAATGTGCCGCGCACCGAGTAGGTCGGCGCGAACATGCCCTCGCCCTGACGCGAGACAAACAGGTCGCCGATGACCGGGAGGACGCCGAGTACGGCGTTGACGCCGACGATCGACGGCGCAAGCACGCCATCAAGCGACAGCTCACCTGATTCAGGCGCGATCCAGCCGCGGGCGGTGAGGCCCATGGCGGGGCCAGTGGCGCGCATGCCCGGGAAATCGATGCGACCGCCGACGAACCTAACCGGCGCATTCACATCGGTGAACATCACCCCCTCACCGTTCAGCACGTCGACCAGCCCCTGCAGCGAGGCGAGCGAGAAGAGCTGCGCGACCAGTGGCGCATCCTTCAACCGGACATTCGACATGGTGACGATCGCATGCCCGTCGGCGCCCCTGAACTTGCCGTCGAAGGCGAGCTTGCCGCCAAGCAGGTAGTCGGCCTTCAGGAGAACGCGCGCGGCAAAGCCTGCATCGTCTGACTTGAGACCTATCGTGCGAGCGCCGTCGGCGGAGCCAATCGTCACGCTGAGTGCCTTGCCCTCCTCTATGTTTCCGGTGATGGACCCGGAGCGCGGCCCCTTCGCATCGAGTGCGAGCACAATCTTCGTGTTGCGGATATCGGCGTCTTCTCGCAGTTTCAGACGGTCTGCATTGACCTGCAACTCGAACAGCGGCCCCGGATCACTCGGCCCACCGACTGCGTCGCTGGCGCCGCGCCCGCCCGACATTTCGAGAAGGCTGTCCATCCATGGACTGACGTCGAAGAAGGGACCCGTCAGCGCAACGCGGTAACCGCCATCCTGCCTGCGCGTGGCGGCGCCGCGAAGGTCGACAGTTCCCCGCGAATACATGCGCTCGATATCGACGCCGGTGACGGCGCTGTCCTTGTCCATCCGCGCTTCGCCAACCAGCTCCAGGCCATCAGCGCGGATGTCGCCAGTGACGACAGCGCCTGTTGCATCTGCCCCGTAGCGGAATGTGCCGCGCGCGGGCTCGTCGAATTTCTTGCGCCAGCCGAACTCGGCGACTTCGAGTTCGGCGTGGGTGAGATCGACGCTAGCGGATAGAGCGTCGAAATTGGCGCCGTCGGGTCCGGTTGCGCGCAATTCGACAGCGGCTTCTCCCTGCATGAAGTTGCGCGCCGCGAGGCCGAGCGCGTTGAGCAGGTCAGGCGTTGCGCGCGCGTTGGCGATCAGCTCGACGCCGCCCTCGCCATTGGGCGCGAAGCGCTCGCGCCATTCGAATGTGACGGGGGCGGGACCGAACTCGCCGCTGCCAGTGGCGCTCATGCCCTGCGGATTCAACGCGAACGACAGGTTGGCGTCGGCCAGGCCGAACTCTCCGAGCAGGTCAGGCATGACAACCTGCTGGAAGCGCCCGCGAATGTCGTAGATGACGTCCTCGGGCTTCACGACGTCGACCAAGGGCTGCTTCACGGTAACGTCGATCGCGCCGGCGCCGCCTATACGGGCAATGTCGACCGGGTAGCGGGAGCCGAAGCCGAACTGGCTCTGATCGACCGCGCGCAGCAGACCTCCAAGCTGTCCGGTTCCGGAGGTTGAAATCTCCATCATCGCGCCCCCGGGAAAGAACCGCGGCAAGACGATTTTCGTCTCGCCCAGCCGCCATGCGCCCATCGCGCCGGAGAAAGCCTCGAAGGTCAGGCTGTTGCCCTTTAGGCGGCCGATGCCATTGATGCCGGATATTTCCGGCAGGTCGCTGACGATGCGCACAGTGGCGTCCTGGACGTGGAATTCGAGCGCGAGGTGCTCGTCGGCCAGGAAGCCCTTCGCGTCCGCGCCGGGGGGCCAGTCGATACTGAAGATTGCCTTGCTGGCCGTGCCCTTGATGATGCGCTCGCGAACCCACTGGCGGGCCTGTGGACCGAGGTCCTGCGGCCAGAAGTCCAGAACCTGCTGGGGCGTGATCGTGCCTGTGCCGGCAGCACTGCCTTTGACGCCGACCTGTGGCGACTCGCCGGTCATGTCGAGCCACACCTCGCCTGCTCCATTCGCAGTAAGC
>JBMOGP010000110.1:0-7208 GCA_049318285.1 Hyphomonadaceae bacterium | reverse complement strand
GCCGTCGTCGAGCAGGTTCTGCCCCAGTGGGTCAAGGGGCTCGATGAGCCGCTCAAGGTTCACTACGATGTTGGCCTCGGCCGCGAGTTCTCTGCAAGCGAACTCGTCGCGGACAAGTCGGGGGGACCCATCGACGATGTCTCCGTGCTGGACAACTGGCGGGTCAACCGCGCGCGCAATCGATGGAAAGATGAGGAAGACACGACCCACTATCCCTATCCAGGCACGTTCCCTGTCGTGACGACTGACGAGAAGAGTTGGGGCGGCTGGCGCGTTCCAAGCGCGGAATATGATCGCGATCCGGAACGCATCGAATTCCAGGCGCGGATCATCCAGGCATCGCCGCAGCTGATGCAGATCGCCCAGGCGCTGGTGAAGTTTGGCCACCACTATTCCGACGACATGCCGGCCGAGCTGCTCGATCTTGCGAAGAAGGCGACGATGCTGTTGCGCCGTATCCATGACCGCGGGAACGACATGTCCATTCCCGCGCAGGCGGCGGAATAGCCTACCCTTCGAAGGTGCAGAAAGCCGGGTGGCGCCCTTTATCTTGGGCGCAAACCCTGTAGGCATTCGCGATCCGCAGCTTCCGTGCGGTGAAGACCGAGCAGCCGACCATGCGAACCGAAACGCCGCCCCCCGTTAAGCTTGCGGACTACCAGCCCTTCCCGTTCAAGATACTTGGCGTGCGGATGCTGTTCCGCCTGCACCCCTCCGACACCCGCGTGGTGACGGAACTCAGCGTCACGCGGACTGGCGCGAAGGACGCCTCGCTGCGGCTCGATGGCGAGAAGCTCGCGCTGAGATCCATCAAACTGAACGGCTTGGCGCTGGGCGTCGACGACTACATGGTGGACGAGGACGGCCTGACCGTGTTCAGGCCGAGTGATGAGTTCAGGCTCGAAATCGAAACCAGTATTTCGCCAGAGACCAATACTGAGCTGTCGGGCCTCTATGTCTCCAGCGGTCGCTTCTGCACGCAGTGCGAGGCAGAAGGCTTCCGGCGCATCACCTTCTATCCAGACCGGCCAGACGTGCTTGCGCCGTTCTTCGTGCGCATTGAAGCGGACAAGGCGACGTATCCGTATCTGCTTTCCAACGGCAACCCGGCTGCCAGGGGCGACATCGAAGCTGGGCGGCACTTTGCGGAGTGGACCGATCCTCACCCCAAACCGTCCTACCTTTTCGCGCTGGTCGGCGGCGCGTTTGATGTGCTGAGCGATGACTTCAAGACAATGTCCGGGCGGTCAGTGAAGCTCTCCATCTTCGTCGAGACGGGAGATGCGCCCCGCGCGGCATACGCCATGCGCTCGCTCAAGGAATCGATGAAGTGGGACGAGGAAGTGTTCGGCCGCGAGTATGACCTCGACGTGTTCCAGATCGTCGCAGTGCGCGACTTCAACTTCGGCGCGATGGAAAACAAGGGCCTTAACATCTTCAATTCGTCCTATGTGCTGGCCGATGGCAAGACGGCGACGGATGCAGACTTCGAAGCCATCGAGAGCATCGTAGCGCACGAGTACTTCCACAACTGGACCGGCAACCGCATCACCTGCCGCGACTGGTTCCAGCTGTGCCTTAAGGAGGGCCTCACGGTTTATCGCGACCAGGAGTTCACCAAGGCGATGCGCTCGCCGGCTGTGGCGCGGATCAAAGAAGTTATACGCCTGCGCACGCGGCAGTTCCCTGAGGATGCAGGCCCACTCGCTCATTCGGTTCGGCCGGATCACTACGCTAGGATCGACAACCTCTACACGGCGACAGTCTATGAGAAGGGCGCGGAGCTGATCCGCATGCTGCGCCTGATGATCGGCGACACTGCTTTCTTCGCGGGCATGACCCAGTATTTCGACACGATGGACGGCACTGCCGCCACGATCGAAGACTTCATCGCATCCTTCCAGCCGCACACGCCGCATGATCTTCAGGCCTTCTCGAGATGGTACGCGCAGGCGGGCACGCCTGCTGTCAAAGCCAGGGGCTCGTACGATGCGGCAACGAGACAGTATCGCCTGACCCTCACTCAGTCAGTCGCCCCCACGCCTGGTCAGCCGGACAAGAGCCCGGTGCGCATTCCGATGCGCGTTGCGCTGTTCGACGACAACGGCGCCAAGCTCGAGACTCAGCTCGATGGCGGCGCGGGGTCACAAGACCATGTCGTTCTGCTCGATGCAGAATCGAATACATTCGTTTTCTCGAACGTCGCCTCGCCGCCACGCCCGTCGCTCAATCGCGGCTTCTCGGCGCCCGTACGTATGTCGGATGACCTGTCAGAAGGCGACCGTGCGGCGCTGGCAGGCGTTGACGACGATCCGTTCGCACAGTGGGAGGCGCTCCAGTCCATCGCGCGGCCGCTAATCCTCGATGCCGTGCGCACCGGCAGCCAGACGCCGGATCGCCAGCGGCTCGATGCATTCGTGACATCGCTGGGCAATTCCGTGCGCCGCGCTGTACCGTCTGACCCAGCCTATGCGGCGCTGCTGCTCTACCTGCCGACGGTGGGCGAGCTTGTGATGGATGTACGCGAGGCCGACCCTGACGCGATTCACGAGGTGCGTCTGGCCGTGCGCGTGACGATCGCCACTGCTCTGGAAGCCTTACTGCTCGACGTTCTTGCAAAACCAGAGCCGGCGACGTTCAACCCTTCGGCTGCGGCCGCTGGTCGGCGTGCGCTGCGTGCCTCGGCGCTCTCATTGCTTTCAACCCTGGGCAACCGGCACGAATTGCTGATTACGCGCGCATACGAAGCTTCATCGACGATGACGGAGTGTCTCGCGGCGCTTACCGCGCTTTCCAACATTGAGACCGCGGCCTTCGACCGGGCGCTGGCGAGTTTCGAGACAAAGTGGTCAGTATCGCCGCTGGTTATGGACAAATGGTACGGCATCCAGGCCATGTCCGTACGAGCCGACTTGCGCGACCGGATTCAGAAACTGACAGCACGCGCCGACTTCGACCTGCGCAATCCTAACCGCGTACGTGCGCTGGCCGCGTCGTTTGCCATGAGCAATACGGTGGCCTTTCACGCCGCTGATGGATGGGGCTATCGCTTACTTGCCGACCTGATCCTGAAAGTTGATCCGCTCAACCCCGCCCTGTCGGCGCGTCTATCGACGGCGTTCGAAAGCTGGCGCTCGTTCAGCGTGCAGCGTCGCGGGCAAGCGCATGTGGAACTGAAGCGTCTTTCCGAGGCAGGTCTTTCGCGCAACGCGCTGGACATCATCAGTCGCGCCCTCGCAGATCCGGTCTGAACTCATGATTATAAATGCTTTTCCCAAGCCGGGTCGGTCGCCGATTAACGTTAATCGATAGCTAACGCACTGCGCTTACGGTGCGGTGTCCGTGTGTGTGACTTGGGGGGGCGGGAATGTCGGCGACGACGGAAAACGCAACGAGGTTTCGCGATTTCGCGTTTGCCGCGGCTGACCTCATGGTCGCGGCGGATGCGAGCGGCCGAATCATTGACGCCGAGGGCGACGCGACCCTGTTGTTTCATCCAACGGCCGACAGGCTGATTGGCCGCAATGCGATCGAGCTGATCAGTGGCGCCGAGGGCAACCGACTGCGCGAGGAGCTCTGGGCGCTAGGGCCGGGTCGCCGCGTTTCGTGGGAAGATCCCACCTCGATCGAGGGCGGACGGCGCATCGTCGTCCAACGCAGCACGGTGTCGCCCAACAGCTTCAGCTTCGCCATCTCGCGCATGCCAAACACCACACGGATCAGGGCGGAACGCGCTGATGAAATCCTGGCTGAGCGCTTCCGCGACGCTGTGACGAACGGCCGTCTGATGGCGGCCCGGCAGCCCGTAGTCGAGACGCGCACGGGCGCAATCAGCCACTACGAGATCCTGGCGCGATTCGCGGGCGAGGACTCGCCTGTCGGAATGATCATGGCGGCAGAGAAGAGTGGCCAGATCGCCCATCTCGACTACATAATGGTGAGCGCCGCCGCCGCGCAGCTGGAAGTGAAGGCCGACCCAGCCTACCGGCTTGCAGTGAATATCTCGGGAGAGTCGTTGCAGCGGCTAGACGTCATCCACGAACTCTGCGCCGTGATCTCGGGTCACAAGTTCGAGCGCAGCCGGCTGATTATCGAGGTCACGGAATCAGCCCAGATCAGCGACATTGAGACGGCGGCGCGAGCTGTAAGCCTGCTGCGCAGCATCGGCTGCGGCGTTTCGCTGGATGATTTCGGCGCGGGTTCGGCCTCTTTCGGCTACCTGCGGGCCCTCGATGTGGATGGGCTGAAATTCGATGGGAGCTTCCTGCAGGCGACTGAAACGAACAAGCGCGGGCTGGCCCTGATGCGCAATGTGGCGCGCATGTGTGCTGAGCTGGGGATCAGTTCGGTCGGCGAGCGCATCGAAACGGAATCGGACCGTCGGCTGCTGATCGAAGCGGGTGTTACGTTCGCTCAAGGCTATCTGTATGGCCGTCCCATTATCGACGAGAGCTTTTTTGCGCGTGGCCCCCGGGCACTCCGCAGCGCAGCGTAGGCTTCGTCGCATGGGACCGTCTCTTGCCAAACTCAAGGTCCTGGTCGTCGATGACAACCAGCACATGACCAGCATCGTGAAGACGATTCTGCGCAGCTTCGGGGTCAAGGCTACCTTCGAAGCACACAACGCTGATGACGCGCTTGACCTGTTGCGGTCGCAACCCGTCGATCTGATCGTACTGGACTACGCGATGGACCCGGTCGACGGGCCTCAGCTGGCGAGGATGATTCGAACCGGGCCCGAGAGCTCTCACACCTTTGCGCCCATCATCATGCTGACCGCATACGCCGAGAAGTCCAAGGTGGAAGCCGCGCGCGACGCGGGGGTCACCGAGTTCTGCGCCAAGCCCGTGAGCGCCGCTGAACTCTACAGGAAGGTCCGCGTCGCGATAAACGCGCCGCGCTCGTTCATTCGGACCCCGCTCTATTTCGGGCCCGACCGTCGAAGACGCGACGATGTCAGCTATGACGGAAAAGAGCGGCGCGAAAGCCTTTTCGGGCCGAAGTCCGGGTCGAAATCATGAATCACCAGCCAGCTGAGATGGCGTTTCCGAAGGTGAGTTTGCTTGTGGCTTTGAGCGTTGTTGTTTGAAGGAGAGCTTGGAGGGCCGATGCGACCCCTTTCCTGAACGCCAGCAAGCCTCGCAGGCAGTCGTGCAGGTCGAGGCAAACGCCCTCGATCTCGTCAAAGTCCTCCGCTCGGCAGATCAGGCAGCTGACGACTGCCATCGGCACTTCGTCGAGCGGATAAACCACTATCCCTGCGACCCCGGGAGGGGTTGAAGATCGCGAAAATGCTTGAGAACGCTGACCTTCATGCCCCCCCGACCGGCGAGGAAAATCCGGTCCGTCCCTGAGCGCATTGAAGATTAATCGATCCGCCCCGGTCCAAAGTCTGCAGCTTAGATGTGGCGCGACGCGCAGCTGCGACTTCGCGCCTGATGGCCCTCAGTTAATGCCGCATTAACCCTTTCACAGCGTTTCGGCTCCACAACTGGTCAGACGAAGTATCTGGGGGCTGAAGGTGGCGACTAAGCCCAGGCTGGGCATCAAGGCGCGGGTTTCCGTACCGCCGACCAAACCGCGCAGCGCGGTTCCCCTCGGCATGCTCAGCTTGTTGATGCTGGCGTTTGGCGGATCGCTGGCGCTGAAGGCCTTTGAAGAGCGCCAGTTCGCAGACAGCGCCATCCTGGCGCAGCAAGTGCGAGAGGTAGAAGCCCTCGCAGGCCATGTCCGCGCCGAGCTGATTGCCTCCCGCGCGCGCATGGAAGGACTTCTGCTTACGGGCGCCTCTCTGGAGGACATCAGGCGAGGGATGAAGCTCGAAGCCATCGCGGAGCGCGCGCCACCACCGGGCGTATGGGCGCAGCTGACCGACAAGAGCAGCGTGCGCGTGTTCGCAACGGACGCACAGGGCCGCTGGGTGTCCGGGCTTCGTACAAAGGAATCGATCGTTCCCGAAGCGCTCGGTGGGCGCACCTTCCATCTGGTTCCGGCGGACGGCGCCCGGTTGGAGTCGCGCTTCGAAACTGTCGACCTGGAGCGCTCGGTGGTTGCCTGTGCACCAGTGGAAAGCGCCGGCATCAGCGCTTGCGTGTTACGGCCAGCACCGTTGTTCGGCGTGGGCGACCTCAATCGGCTGATGATCTATGGCTTGCTTCTCACGACCCCCTTGCTGGCCGTATTCGGACTGGTGAGCGTGATCCGGCGTCTGGAACGCGAGAAACAGGGCGCTGAAGCACGGCTCGCCAGTTCCACGGCGCGATCAGAGTCAGATGAATGGCGCAGCTTCGAAGTCAGCGGTGTCTTCGGTCTGTGGCGCTGGGACCCCGCATCACACCTGCTGTCGATAGGACCAGAAGCCTGCGCGCTGCTAGGCGCCAACCATTACGGAGCGATGACCCTGGACGAGTTTGTATCGGTCGTGAACGAGGACGCGCGCCGCCGTGTTCGCGACGCGCTCGAAGCGCCAGGCGGTGGCAGGCAGGTCAGCGTGTCCTTTCAGGGCGTCGGTCGCGCATCCGGTCGACACTTCGAACTGATGGGTGGTGTCACCGATGGCGTATTCTCCGGCGCCATTCTCAATGTGACCGACCGTGTGAAGGCCCATCTGATATCGCGGCGTGCCGAGGCTCTCGCGCGCGCGGCGCTCGACGCGCACCCTGGCCCATTCGCGCTTTGGGACAGCCGCAAGCGTCTGACGCACTGGAACGCTGCTTTTGCGCGCATTTTCAATCTCGACAAGGACGTCGCGCAGACCGGAGCATCCTACGACCTCGTCATGGCCGAGCTGGCGAAATTCGTGCGCGTGGAGAGACCGCTGGGCGATGACGCCAATGCGCGGGAGATGCTTCTGCTGTCGGACACGTGGATCCGGCTCGTCGATCGCCGGACATCATCTGATGGCCTCATCACCGTAGGCGTCGACATAAGCGCCCTCAAGCGTCAGGAAGCCAACCTGCAACGCAGCGAACGCCGCCTGCGCTCCATGGTAGAGGAATTGCAGCGCACAAAGGGGCAGGCACAGGAACTCGCCGAGAAATACTCCGAAGCCAAGGTCCGCGCTGAGCGCGCCAGCCAGGCCAAAGGAGCATTCCTCGGCAATATGGGCCACGAATTGCGCACGCCCCTGAACCATATCAATGGCTTCGCCGAGATGATGGCCAACGAAATCTACGGGCCGCTCGGCAGCGAGCGCTACAAGGAATACG
>JBMOGP010000109.1:0-7225 GCA_049318285.1 Hyphomonadaceae bacterium | reverse complement strand
TCTTCACCGGAACGCGCTGCACGATCTTGGTGAAATTCCCCGTCGCTGTGTCCTGAGGTACGAGGCTGAACGTGCCGCCCGTCGACGGCGACAGGCTCTGCACCCTGCCAGTCACATGCAGGTTCGGAAGTGCATCGACATGCACGCTGACGCACTGGCCCGCGCGCATCTCGGTGATCTGCGTCTCCTTGAAGTTCGCCACCACCCAGACATCGTCCGACGACACGATCGACAGCGCCACGCGTCCCGGCGACAGGATCTGTCCCTCGACCACATCCTTCTTGGTGACCACGCCATTCATCGGCGCATGAATCCTCGTGCGATCCAGCTCCAGCTGCGCGCCAACAACCTTCGCCCGTGCAGCCTCGACCTGCGCATCGGCCGACAAAGCGGCAGCCTGCGCACTCGAAAGCTGGCTGCGCTGCGCCGTGATTGATGCGTTGGCCTGCGAAAGCTGCGCATTCGCCGTGCGACGCGCTGCTTCAGCCTGTTCCAGCTTCGCCTTCGGATACCAGCCCTTCTCGGCGAGCTCCGTCAGGCGCTTCTCGTCGGACGATGAAAGGTCGGCCGAGGCGTCCGCTGCTTCGCGCGCAGCGCGCGCTTCGGCCAGCGTATCGCGCTGCACGGTGATGCGCGCCCGGGCCTGCGCCGCGTCGGCTTCCGCCTGCGCCAGCTCGGCCTTGGCGAACGCCAGCCGCGTCTCGAATTCGTCCGCTTCCAGTTCGATCAGCAGGTCGCCGCGCTTGACCGTCTGGTTCTCGGCGACATGGACCGTCTTCACATAGCCCTCGATCTTCGGCGTCACACGCGCGATGTCGGAGCGCAGCTGGGCGTTGTCGGTGGAGATGTTGAACCGGCCATTGTACAGCCAGTCCACGCCGAGCCAGCCTGCAACGAGCACCGCTAACGCTGCGATCCCGAGCAAGACCTTCCTGCGAACGCCCCCAGCGGCCGGCGCCGCTGCCTGCTGTGCGGAGGCGTCAGCTGCGGGCGCCTGCTGCTGTGCCGGCGGGGGTGCAGGCTGAGGCGGCGGTTCGATCTTGACTGGTTTCAAGGCCATTTCACGTCCTGGGATAGCTGGGTAGCTGCAGCCAGTCAGACTACTGTAATTACCGTTACGTTTGGATTGAAATGTAGCCGCGATCACGCGAGTATCAAGTCCTCATGATTGGGGGTATCATGCGGTGCATGTCGCCATCAGATTCCGTCCCAACCGACACCCCGACCGTTGAACCCGAAGCTGGCCGGGCTGAGCTTAGGCGCGCCGCTTTCCTGAAGGCGGCCCGCGAGGTGTTTCTCGAACATGGCTACGAAGCGGCAAGCATGGCCGAGATCGTCCGCCGTGCTGGCGGTTCACTGTCGACCCTTTACGCCCAGTTCGGCGGCAAGAAGGGCCTCTTCGAGGCGATGATCGATGCGCGCGTCAGCGAACTGACGACCCAGATGCAGCTCGAACTCGCCGCCCACGCGCCGCTGCGCGAAGGCTTGACCCGTATCGGAGAGGATTTTCTCTTCCGGCAGGTCCAGCCCGAGAACGTCAACTTCTTTCGTCTTATGGTCGCGCAGGCGAAGAAATTCCCCGAGATGGCCGAAGCCTGGAGCAAGCGCGCTCAGGAAGCCGTCAGGCGGGCGCTCGCCGGCTATCTCGAAGATCGTGTCGCCGCTGGCGAAATCAGGATCGGCAATGCCGAGCAGGCCGCTTCGATCTACTTCGATCTCCTCCGCTCGCGCATGCAGTTCCGCACACTGCTGATGCCGTCCTACGTGCCCACCGATCAGGAGGTGCGCGAACAGGTCGCGCGCGCCGTGAAGGTCTTCATCGGCGGCATCGAGGCGGTGAACTAGCGCGCGCTCGTCCATCGACAGACGCTCCCCTCATCCTGAGGACCCGCCGCATGCGGCGTCTCGAAGGGCGGTCGCTGCTCAGGATGAGCGCTTGGTGCGCATTGCCAGAGTAGCGCTCATGCTGAGCAGGTTCACGAAGCGAACCGTCCGTCGAAGCACGAGCGCGGGGTTCGCCGAAGCCAGCTACCGCCCTGTGAATTCCCCCCGACGCCGCTCCCCTACCGCCTTCACACCCTCGCGAAAATCATCCGTCTTCATCAGCCACTGCTGCTCGACAAACTCACGGTCCGTCGCCGCCCGCACGCCAGCCGCCATCTCGCTGCGCAAGGTCTTGCGCGTCGACCGCACCGCCAGCGGTGCGTTCTCCGCAATCGATCCCGCCAGCGCCGTCGCCCGCGGCATCAGCTGATCCAGCGGCGCAATCTCATCCACCAGCCCCATCCCCAGCGCCGCCTCCGCATCGAAGCGATCGCCCGTCAGAAACATCCGCGCTGCATGCTGTCGCCCGACCAGGCGGGGCAGGGTGTAGGTCAGCCCGAACCCCGGATGAAATCCCAGCCTGGTGAAGTTCGCCGCAAAACGAGCCTCTGGCGCCGCCACCCGAAAATCCCCCACCAGCGCGAGGCCCAACCCTGCGCCAACCGCAGCGCCCTGCACAGCGACAACGATCGGCAGCTCCATCGAGAACAACCGCACCGCCTGATCATAAAGCGGATTGCCGCGCGCATCCTCCTTCGCCGCAATCCCGATCTCATCCGCGCGCCGCGTGAGATCAGCTCCCGAACAGAAAACCCTCCCCGCCGTCGCAAGCACGACAGCCCGCGTCACGCCATCCCTGTCGAGCCTCTCCAGCACGTCCGCGAGGTCGCGCATCAGGTCCACGCTCACCGCATTGATCGGCGGTTTGTCGATCGTGACGGTGGCGACGAACCCGTCGCGCGCAACGTGAATGTCGGTCATGGCGCGGCTCCCGGGTAACGCTGCTGCCAGCCTACACCCACGCCTGCACAACGAAAACAGGCTGGAAGGCTTGCTCCGGTCTTGGTATTACTCGGTCATGCCAACTGGCGGTTGATCCACCATGACGGTCAAGACCTCCATCTCCCTCACTGACGCGCAGGCAGCCTACGCTCGCTCGCTTGTCGAGGACGGACAGTATTCCAGCCTCAGCGCGGTCCTGCAGCGCGGGCTCGACATGCTGCGCGCCGAAACGGAAGCACGGGAAGCCGAACTCGCCGCACTCCGCAGCCTGCTGAAGAAACGCGCCAAGGGGCCCTTCCTGTCCATGGAGGAAAGCAGGCAACGCATGGACGAGATGATTGACCGAAAGCGCAATGAGCTGAAGCGCCGTGGTCTATAGGGTCGTCCGGTCCGAAGACGCCGGCCGCGATCTGCAGGTCATCCTCGAGCACTTGATCGAAAGTCACCTCGGTTTTGGCGAGGCGCCGGCCGAAGCGCTTCCTCTCGCCGCCGCTTGCATGGGCAAGATCCACGACGCAATGGCGAGGCTCGGCAAGCAACCACACCAGGGCTCGCTTGAGCCTGCCCTGCTGCCTGATATCCGCCACGTCACGAAAGACCGCGCGATCTCCTATTTCACCGTCGATGACGCGGCCGAGCTCGTCACCGTCCTCGCAATTTTCTTCGGCGCACAGGATCACCAGCGCGCCATGCTGAAACGCATCATGGGCGGATAGCGCGCATCGCGCTCACCCCAGGAAGCGCTCGCGAATGCCTTTCCTGAAGGCCTCGACGCCGGCCGCAAGCCGCTGGCCATAGGTCGCCCGCGCATCATCGCCCGCCACAAACGTCACGCGATCGCTCGTATCTGTCACGGCGGCATACGCCTCCTCGGCGATCTTTTCCGCCGTCGATCCGCCCGAGCGGCGCTCGGGATCCATGAACGCCTTCATCGTCTTGCCGATCGCTTCCATGTAGGCCGGATGCGGCGTCATCACGAGCGAGCGGCTGGCGAAGTCCGTCGCAATCCCGCCCGGCGCCAGCGTGCGAACCTTGATGCCGAACGGCGCAAGCTCATACGCCAGGCTCTCGCTCCAGCCTTCCAGCGCCCACTTGGTCGCGTGGTAGACCGAGTTGAACGGGAAGGTGACCAGTCCGCCAATCGACGTCGTCGTCAGGATCATTCCGCTCTGCTGCGCGCGCAGGGCAGGCAGGAAGGCCTGCGTTGCGCGCATCACGCCCAGCAGGTTGGTGTCCAGCTGCGTCTGCAGCTGCGCGTCGGTGGCGCCCTCGAACGCGCCGGCCAGCCCATATCCCGCATTGTTGAACACCACATCCACTGGCCCCAGCGCCAGCGCCTTCGCGGCTGTGTCCTTGATCTGCGCAGCGTTGGTCACGTCAAGCGGCATAAGCGTCACGCCCGGAATGGCGGCAAGGTCCGACTTCGAGGGATCGCGCATCGTCGCGACCACCTTCCAGCCTTTAGAGGCAAACAGCCTGGCCGAGGCATAGCCGAGGCCGGTGGAAGCTCCGGTGATGAAGATGGTCTGGGTCATGTCTCGCTTTCCTCCGCGTCAGACGCGACGTGAGTAAACGCTCACATTCTCGTACGCCCTGCAAGACCTACCGTTTCAGCCCAAGCAGATTCCGCGCCACCACCCACTTATGCACTTCAGTTGGGCCGTCATAGATCCGCATCGTGCGCAGGTGCCCGGACATCAGTGACAGCGGCAGCTCCTTTGTCACGCCCATCGCGCCATAAAGCTGCATCGCGTGGTCGAGCACCTCGTACGCCATCTCCGTCGCATACGCCTTCACCGCGGAGATATCCGTGCGCACATCCGCACCGCGATCCAGTTTCCACGCCGTCTCGTATGTCATCAGTGTCGCCGCCTTGATGCGCGTATAGGCATCCGCAATCCACCACTGCACAGACTGCCGGTTTGCCAGCGGCTCGCCGAACACAACGCGCTGCGGGGCATACTCCAGCATCATGTCGAGCGCACGCTGCGCCATGCCGATCGACCAGCTCGCCATCTGCAGCCGCCGTGTGGAGAGCCGCACCTGCATCGGCGCAAAACCCTGTCCCTCCATGCCAAGAAGATTCGTCGCCGGCACGCGACAATTCTCCAGCGCCACCTCGTAGGTGAACTGCCCGCCCAGCATCGGGATGCGCCGCAGCACGTTGAACCCCGGCGTGCCGCGATCAACCAGGAACGCCGAAATGCCCCCGCGCGCGCCCTTCTGCTTGTCCGTCACTGCCATCAGGATCGTGAAGTCCGCCTCCTGCGCGCGGCTGATCCAGATCTTGCGCCCATTGATCACCCACTCATCGCCCTCCCGCACCGCCCGCGTGATCATCGCTGCGGGATCGGCCCCTGCGCCCGGCTCCGAAATGCCGATGGCGGACACGGTTCCGTTCTGCACATAGGGCGTCAGATACCGCTCGCGCTGATCCGCGTTCACCGTCGCCATCAGCATGCGCAGGTTCGGCGAGTCCGGCGGCAGGTAGTAGGGAACGCACGTCTTCCCGATCTCGATATTGACGCCGACCATCGCAATCGCCGGCAGGTCCGCCCCGCCGACATCTTCCGGCGCATCCAGCCCCCACAGCCCCATCTCGCGCGAGGCGACATCAATGCGATCGCGCTCCTCATGCGAGAGATAAGCGCCCTGGCCATGCGCATCGCGTTCCAGAACCTTCTGCTCCAGCGGCATCAGGTTCTCCCGCACGAACCGCGCGACCAGATCCTGCAGCAGCCTGTGCTCTTCCAGCAGTTCGAAATGCATGTCCCATCTCCCGCCGGTCCGACGCCGATGGGAAGAGGATGGACCTGCTTTCCAGATAGGGAAAGGGCTTCGCCCGACGGGTTTATGGCGACGCCGGGCGAAAGCTCTTGCGGTCGGCTGTCCATATGCTGAACAGCATTGTCAGGCCACGCTTGTCGGTCTCTGCGAGAATCGATCCGGCGATATCGTTGAAGGACCCTGGGGATGCGGCATCGTGTTCATCGTGGCGCAAGCCGACGATACCCCGCTCAACGGCAGGAACGTGGCCCCCATTATCCCGAACCTCGAACGCTTCCATTGTCTGCACATAAAGTCGCTTGAACGGATGAAGCTGACCAAACGGCGTGCGCACTCCGATCTCTTCAAACAGGCGCCTCGCCCAGTTTGCGCGGCAGCAAAATCTGCTTCGGCGGCCCCTTCGCTCATAACCCCAGCCGATAAAACCTGTTCGCCGTCCCAAAGAACAGCTCGCGTTTCTCATCAGCACTCGCGCTCTTCGCGATCAGCTTCAACGCATTCCAAAGAGTCGGATAATCGCAGCTTACCTCGTCCACCGGAAAGTTGCTCTCGAACATCGCGCGCTTCGCGCCGAACGCCTCGACGCATGTCTCGATATACGGCCCCCACTCCTTTGCCAGCTGTTCGGACGGCGCCCGCGTCTCCGACAGCATCGACGGGAAATTGCAGAACGGCATGGCCAGCCCGCCCAGCTTCACATGTACATTCTCGCACGCCGCCAGCGCGCGGATATTCTCGCGCCACGCGCCGAACCGCTCCGGCAGCCTGCCTGCATAGCTTGCAATCCCCAGCGGCGTACCGACATGGTCCAGCACGATCGGCGTCTCCGGAAAGTGTCGCGCCAGGTCGACCAGCTCCGGCAGTTGCGGCTCCATCATCCACGCATCGAAAGACAGCCCCCGCTTGCCCAGCTCGGCAAAGCCTTCGCGAAACGTCCGCTCCATCATCACGCCCGGTGGATTTCGGTTCAGTGGCCCCAGCACGCCTCGATCGGCATCATATGATGTCGACCGCCTTATGCCCTTGAACCGCATGGCGGCCGCTGCGATGTGCGCATCCAGCACGCGGCCAACCTCCGCCCCCAGCAATAGCTCTGCTGTGCTTACAATCCCCGCACACGCCAGCGTCTTGCCATACAGCCCGCTCGCCGCCATCGCAGCCTGGCCGTTGACGAACTCCGTCTCGCCCACGCACTTCATCTCGGCCGGCCCGTCGGCGCGATACATCGAGCGGCATTCGAGATAGACGGTCGCCACGATGTTATGCCCGCTGCTGGTGTCCTCCAGAAGCTGGTCCAGCAGGTAGTGCCCCTTGCGATAGCTGATGTGCTCGAAGGGGTGCACCGGCGGCGGGATCAGGTGCATCACCGGCCGCCGATCCCATAGATGGTGGTGCGGGTCGATGATCGGCAGCTCGGGTTCGATGATCGCTTCAGGCATGCATGGCTCCGCGTGACGCGCGAACCATCCGGCAATTCTGCGGTGATGGAAAGTCTAGTCCAGGTCCTTGCGCTCGCGATACCACGTGACAAACGCTTTAGCGCGTGCACCGGCTTCAGCCTCGACCTCGTTCCAGCCGAACGCATAGCGCGCCGCAAAGGTCGAGAGGCCCC